>QNEG01000295.1 GCA_003645115.1 bacterium
CCCTTCAGCCGGAAACATGGCAATCAGCAGCACTCCAAAAATAATGAATGTCTTTTTCATTTTACACCACCATTATTTGGTTAATGATTTTCTCGACAAAACAAAAAGCCGCCTTCTCCAACTCTCCATGAGTTGGAAACGGAGCGGTGAAACTGTAGGGATAGACCTGCGTGTCTGTTCTTTGATATATTGCCCAGATGGATGCCATCTCGGAGTTCGTGCCCATCTTTCATTAGACGCATACACGGATGCGTCCGTACGAAATTCGTTCCCAATGATATTTGATAATTATAATTCCGCACACTATCATTTAAAATAGTATAATTGTAAAAATTGTCAAATTATTTTTCGAGAAATTTTTTGGAAAACGGAAGCGCGGAGGAAACCCCCTGACCTTTCGCTCCGCTCAAGGTCTGTCCCCCTTATAAAGGGGAACAAAATTCGTGAAGCGCAGCGTAGCGAATTTAGGGGGTTAATCCGTTGAATCTGTTGAATCTGTGGTTCATATTGTTTTTCGTTTTTTCATCCCAAATTTACCCAATCTCATCCTTTTTCGCAAGAAAAAACCAAAGCCCTACCCGCGTGGGTTTTTCTGGCGAGACTATCAAAATTCTCCCCCCAAACTTCAAACATCCATTTTCATCTTTCTTCTCTTTTTCCTCATCTAATTTATTTTCATTTGCTTCCGCCTCCAGATAAATCTTTCAAATCGGATTTCGCAAGGGATAATTTCTGAATCGATGCTCCGAATGTCTTTGGGTTCCGCACAGCAGGTCGGGAATGATATAATTCTGATGAACCCCTTGCTCCACCGACAAGTCGGCATCGCTGTCCCCCTTGTCAAGGGGGACAAAATTCGTGAAGCGCAGCGTAGCGAATTTAAG
Source organism: bacterium (assembly GCA_003645115.1). Taxonomy (GTDB): domain Bacteria; phylum UBP14; class UBA6098; order B30-G16; family B30-G16; genus B30-G16. Next base: position 885 of record QNEG01000295.1, read on the forward strand.
GGGTTAATACATTGAATCTGTGGTTCAGATTGTTTTTCGTTTTTTCATCTCAAATTTACCCAATCTCATCCTTTTTCGCAATAAAAAACATTAAATAATTAATTTACTCGCAATGATTTATGCCTTTTTCGTTCGGGAGAAAATGAATTTCGTTTTCGCAGAAATGAAAATTCCTTTCGCAGAAACGCTCAACCACGGGGGTTTTGGGCGAATCGATTATAAATTGGGGATATCGGTTTATTTTACTGTGATACGGGATGGCTCCACCGATCTGGCGATTATCCACCACAGGATTAAGGATAGAGCGACTGCTAAAATTCCATTGACTATATAGAATGGATTTCCCGCAGGCATCAAAATTCTGGCGGCGGTATATAAACCGAAAAGAAGCAAAAATACTTCCACATACATAATTACATTGTCCTTAAGTAATGTTGTTACCAGAAACCATCCGGTAATGGCGACCATTATTGCTTTTGCGATATTCCACACTATCTCTCCCAACGAGATGGCACCACCGATACCCATAATAATGGCGATAATTATCACTGCGATAAAAATTTTTGTCCTTGTATTCAATTTGTTTTTAATCATAGAAAATGCCACTAATAACGCTGGTATGGTGATAAAAATTTTCGTTGCGATTGGATTCAATATAGTTAGAATTGGGAAATATGATGCATACCCTGCTGGAATGGAGATGGGAATATTTCTCAATGGCAAATCGAAAAGTATTTCCAATCCTCGCTGAATGGAATACACACCGATAATTATCATCGATGCCACTGCCGATGCGAATAGATTATCTTTCATCGGGATTTTCAGAAGCAATTTCCGCTTGAATTCAGTAGTGGAGAACGCTCCCACAGCGACACCCGCCCCCACACTGACAAATATAATGGAAATAATATTAGCGATTATCTGAATGGTTAAAAATCTTTCCATAGTCCAGGCGGTATAATATCCCGACCGCAATGTGGGATATGAATTTACGAATGAAATAATTGAAACTATTGCCATAATAATAAATGACCATAGTGCCATTTTTAGATTTACATTTCCCTTTGCGATTCCCCTGATAAACGAAATTGTAATCATTAAGACCAGTATGGCAACAAGAAGCATCGGCAGGACATTCTTTATCACAGTGAACGCAGTTTTTTTGGATTGTTCTCGAACCCATTCCTCCGGTCGTTTGAGGAACTTACTGTCGAATGAGGGTTCATCTCCGAGAACCGATATTCCGAGCCGTTTATGCGCCTGCCCGATAGAATCGATATCCTGCCAGGTAAAATAATGGTCTGTCCTATTGGGACGTTTTATGCTACTTTTTTTTATCAATTCCCAATTCAATATTTCTGTCAGTTGAAATTGTTTTAGAAGATTTTTCGCCAGCACAAATGCAGAATCCTCAGATATAGTTGCGCCGCTGTCATCCTCTTCTAAATAATGTTCGAAAAATTCCACTTTCCCATCGGGACTCAAGAATACCTTGTATTCGTTCTTTTCACCAGATATTACAAACCTGACCGACCAATAATATAGTGGTTCCCATTTGTTTTCACCATATAACTCATCGATTCCATTCCAGCCTTTTTGCTGATAGAGATAAAGTAATTCTTTACTGTTGGGAGCTTCGCGGAAACTGGCAACAGTCTCGAACGAATCCACAGGAACTCCACGGTTTTGAAGGAAATTCATAGAGATAGATTCAGCTTGTTTCCTTCCAATCTGGACTGTCTGGTTAGGATATTGCGGAGCTATTATAGCAATTATCAGTGCTATCACTGCTATTGCAACCCATAGATATTTTTTCCGATTTGGAATTCCCTCATAACTGATGGGAATTTGAGAACCTGGCACAGAAACGGTTTCCAGCTTTGGTGGTATCATTTCAGCATTAGCAGTCAATTCCTTACGCTTACCGAAAATAAATCCCAATCCGATGAAAAACACAGGTAAAAACACCACTATAATACACATAACGATATCGAAGATACCACCCTGTTGAATAATCACCAATGCGGTTAGGCTGGAATTTACAGTAAAATGCCACACGATATTTGCTACTATTGAGTATCTGAGCATAAGCCATCCAGCTGCGATACCTATTAGACCGACTTCGATACCTCGTGCCCATCCAGGTTCTTGAGGATATGTGCTATGTAGAAATCCCCAAATAAATGCGGGGATAATAACTCCCACCACTTTACTTTTGAACAATTTAGAAATGTATGGGACACCGAATAATCTAAACATAAAATCCTCGGACACGGCTGCCAGTAATCCCACCGATAATGCAAAAATCCAGGGGAAATATGTGCTCATAAGATTAGTGTAATTAGTCTCGGTGGGCGCCCATATTCCGAATTTTTTTCCATAGGCATAGAAAAGAACCACGAAACCGATATGGACGATTGCGAAC
>QNEG01000296.1 GCA_003645115.1 bacterium
AATTTACATTAAGTTCGATTAGACAAAATAATTCGAGAATAAATTACACATTGAGCGGGAATATTTTACACGGAAAAATTTATTTCGCAGTAATAGAAAATGAATATATTTTATAGCGAAATTATAATTTCCAATTTTATTTTCGGAGGAACGAAATGAAAATTGCGGACGAGATATATAGCAGAGCAAGAAAATATCGGGGATGGACTGCGCAAAATCTTTCCAGATTAGTCAGCATACCATCGATAAGTGGCAAGGAAAAAGCAGTGGTGGATAATCTCGCTCAAATGCTGGTAGATGTGGGATTGGATAAAGTATATACCGATGGTCTGGGCAATTTAATCGGGAAAATTGGCGATGGACCAGAAATACTCGCCATCGATGCGCATATCGATACAGTAGATACCGGAGAACTATCACAGTGGGAATTAGACCCATTTTCTGGGAATATCGACGATGAGAAAGTATATGGCAGAGGTGCGGTGGACCAAAAGGGCGGAGCATCCGCTATGATTACTGCAGCAAGAATACTCAATGAAATCGATTACGATGGAAAATATTCGATATATTTCACTTTCACTATTATGGAGGAAGATTGTGATGGTATGTGCTGGAATTTCCTGATAGAGACCGGTGAACTGGTGCCAGATTTTGTGGTAATCACCGAACCTACCAATCTGAAAGTGAATCGAGGGCATCGTGGCAGAATGGAGATGGATGTTATTTTTAGCGGAATATCTGCTCACGGCGCAATGCCCGAATATGGTGATAATGCTATCTATAAGGCATCGAAAGCTGTGTTGGAAATAGAGAAATTGAACCAGCGACTAACTGTAGATGACTTTCTGGGCAAGGGAACAATAGTAGTAAGTCGAATAGAATCGGAATCGCCATCACTTTGCGCAGTTCCCGACAAATGCAGCATACATCTGGATAGGAGATTAACCTGGGGCGAGACAAAACGAGCCGCATTAGCAGAGGTTAAATCTGCAGTGGGAAACGATGCAAAAGTAATTATTCCAACCTATCAGAAACAGAGTTATAAAGGAAAAGTTTATAGTCAGGAGATGTATTTCCCCACCTGGAAAATAGAGGATGGACATCCATTATTGCTTGCGGGAATTAGAACTGCGGAATTAGTATTGGGACAATCGGTGAAAATCGGGAAATGGAATTTTTCTACCAATGGTGTCGCTACCTGCGGGAAACATAAAATTCCCACTATCGGTTTCGGTCCAGGAAATGAGATATATGCACATTCTCCCAATGAATTTGTCCAAATCGAACATCTGGTGAGGGCATCGGCATTTTATGCACTATTGCCGTATGTGTTGCCATAATTTAATCATATTTAACATCGTATAGAAAAGGAGAAGTGAAAATGGAACCGAACAGGAAAAAAGATTTGATAACATTCGATGATTGGAGCAAAGATGAGATAATCGAGATTATTGGATTGTCGGCGGAATTGAAAGAAAAACGCAGGCGAAAAGAAATTACTAATTGGCTGGTGAATCAGACCTTGTTTATGATATTCTATGAGCAATCCACTCGGACTCGGAATTCTATGGAGGCTGCGATGACCCAATTGGGCGGGCACGCTCACGACCTTACCGCAGATAAAATGCAAATCTCACACGGTGAATCGCCGAAAGATACGGCAAAGGTTCTGTCGCGAATGGGCGAGTCAATCGCTATCAGAAATTGTTTCTATGGCATCGGAAATAAATATCTCCACCAAATCGCTCACCATTCCGATATTCCACTAATATCGATGCAGGATGATATATATCATCCACTTCAGGTGATTGCGGACTTAATGACTATGCAGGAATATTATGGTGAGAATTTGTCGGGTTTGAAAGTAGCCATAAGTTGGGCTTATGCAGAATCTCACGCCAAGCCGTTATCGGTCCCGCAATCACAGATATTACTATTCCCACGCTTCGGAATGGATGTAGCGATAGCTCATCCGTTAGAATTCCCGCTTCAGCAGGATATTATAGATAAAGCTGTTGAAAATGCCCAGCGAAATGGTGGCTCTATTTCCTTTACCGACAATATGGAAGATGCGATTTCTGGTGCGGATATAGTAATTCCGAAAAATTGGGGTGGGTTCGCTCATTTCGACCACTTCATCGATGACGAACAACATTATCAAATTATGCGCCATAATCTTCAAAAATATAAGCATTGGATACTGGATTCGAAGAAATTTTCCCTGGCGAAAAGCGATGCGAAAATAATGCACGCACTACCAGCAGATAGGGGCAAGGAAATTACCGATGAACTGCTGGATAGTCCGAATTCGATAATTTACGATGAAGCAGAAAATCGTTTGCACACCGCAAAGGCAATACTGGCGATGTTGATGAGATAAAAAATCCGTGCGAACCGTGTGGTAATATAAATGTGTGTGGGTTTCATTGCGGTTCGATTGAGCGAACGAAAAACAGAAACCACAGATATACGCAGATACACACAGATAACAAAAATACAGAACATTAGAACGAGAGGAATATATTTTATATTTTAATCGAGAGAATAAATTCCCACGCTGACATAAACAAGCTTGTCTCGACTTGTCGGGACGATAAGGGACTTTTGAGACAGTCTGTTTAACGGCTCGGGATATTTTTTCCATCTGCGTTAATCTGGGTCCATCTGTGGTGAATTTTTTCGTATCTGGATTTGAATTTACACCAATTCGAATTCCATTTCTGGATGTCTGACTACCAGAACAGGGCAAAGAGCTTTTCTGACTACTTTTTCGGTGACACTTCCCATAAGTGCGTGCGCCAGTCCAGATCTTCCGTGAGTGCCCATAACTACCAAATCCATTCCATTACTTTTTATGAAACGAAGAATTTCGACGAAAGGTTTTCCATTGGCAAGATGAGTTTCGATTTCCACATCCTCGGTGTCGATATCCTCGAGGAATTGTTCCACAGCGGAATCGAAATCGGCTTTCAGGCGCTGGAAATATTGTTCTGCTTTTCCGCCAGCCTCAAAAAATATAGGGGAAAGTAATTCCTCATCGAAAACATGGAACAGTGTGATTTTCGCACCATATTTTTTTGCAATATCCACCGCATAAGGCAACGCTACTTTAGAAAATTCTGAAAAATCTGTGGGAACAAGAATCGTTTTAATGGTAACCATTATTCCTCCTTTAAATATTTTCTCTCGATATAGATTGTTTAAATCGACATTAAAAATAATTTGAATTCATCGGTTTGTCCATAATTAATTTAATGTATCGGTTATGACAACAGTGTCATCCTTTTCCTCGAT
>QNEG01000297.1 GCA_003645115.1 bacterium
ATTCCAATGGGATATTAGGATTTGGCAATACCTCAATCGTGAACTCCTGCGTATCACATGCACCGACTTCATCGCAAACGATGATTATGATATTGCATATTCCGGTATCTTCTATGTCGGGAATCCATGAAACATAGCCGGTTGTGTCATCAACAACTATAATTGATATAGTGGTATCACAGTCGCTCTCTATATCAAATGTAAGTGAATCGCCATCCGCATCATCTACGATGATTATGTATTCCCAGGTGCTATCAACATAGACAGTGGATTCCGGTGGCTCACTTGTGATTTCAGGAGGATGATTTATAAACACTGAATCTATCTTAATGACATAGACATCATTATCGCCAGCGCCAAAGGATTCTGTAAACCCTGCCAGTATCAAGCCGTCATCTGCAGTTTGAATAACGGAGTAGGCTCTATCATTGTTGCTTCCACCATAAGTTCCAATAGGGAATGCAAATCCGTATTCTGTATCGAGTTCCACAAGACAGGCATCCTCTGATAATGTAGCAGCGGATGCGATATATCCTGTCGCAAAGTATCTGCCATCCGTTGACTGAATAACGGATCGTCCCTCATCACAACCAAAATCGCCGTAAGTACGGCTCCATATTACATTTCCATAAGCATCGAGTTTTAAGGAATAAAAATCTCGATTGCCCATACCCGAGGAAAATGTTCCTCCTGTCACTAGATATCCGCCATCTGTCGTCTGAACAACGGAATTGGCACCATCATCGGAACTTCCCCCATAGTTTCTCGCCCATGCTACAATTCCACTCGCATTAAGTTTCAAAACATAGACATTTGGATATGTTGGAGTACCTATGCCGTAGGAGAATGTTGATCCTGCTATGATATATCCGCCATCTGTCGTCTGAACAACAGAGGAACCCCAATCAGGACTATCTCCACCATAGGTTTTTGTCCATATTGTATCTCCAAATGCATCTAGTTTCAAAAGATAGACATCTCCATTGCCCGCTCCAGATCCGTAAATCCCTGCTACGATGTATCCATTGTCCGTTGTCTGAACAACAGAGAAAGCCCCATCCTCGTAGCCACCGCCATAAGTTCGCGTCCAAGTTGTGTCACCATCAATATTAATCTTCAAAAGATAAACATTTGCGTAGTCTGGCGTGCCCACGCCGAATGAGTGTGTGACACCTGCCACGATATATCCACCGTCTGTTGTCTGAACAATAGAAGAAGCAGCATCATCATCGCTTCCGCCATAAGTTCGAGTCCATATTGTGTCTCCGATTTCATTGAGTTTTAAAACATATACATCCAATCCGCCCATGCCAAATGATTCTGTATTTCCTGTCACGATATACCCACCATCCATTGTCTGAATAATTGAGAAACCCCTATCATTATTACTTCCACCGTATGTTCGTTCCCATCCAGCAAAGGATAGACCAGCAAAGGCAAAAAGGCAAACGAGAAGCAATGTTTTATTTTTCATTTTGCACCTCCGATATTTAATTTTCAAGTTTTTCTAAAAAAATTCACCATTCATTCCAACTTTCAAAATTTTTTCTTATGGCGGTGAATGAAATCTCTTTTCCAAAAATTTCAATGCACCGAAACGAGAAGTATAAATAGATAGATAGATAGATGTTTTCGCAGATTCCGATTCAAAATGTTTTAGCAAATTTTTCACAATTCCACCATCTCTTATCTGATAAGATATACATAAATAATTGAAATGCAATGATTTTTTTTAATAATTGTTGTAAATTCTTCACAACTCATTTATAGAAAACGAATCTCCTCTATTTTACGAAAGGATTTCGTTTATGTCCGAAAGAAATTCGTTATCGTCTGAACTATTTTCGTTATAGTCCGGATGATAATTCCTTCCACCCGAGAGATAATTCTTTGTTCCCGGATGATTTCCGTTCCCGTCCGGACGATAATTCCTTATGTCCTTTTGCTCAACCACGGGGGTTTCTGACATAAAAGTATATCTCCACGAACACCTTCTGGACAAATTATCCAGAAATCTGGAGTAAATATTTGCATTCTGTCGATGACATTCAGGATATGAATTCTCTTATTTTTCAAATAATGCTACACTCTCGATATGATATGTTTGAGGGAACATATCCACCGGGCGAACTCGAATTAGTTCGTATCCATTTTGGGAAAACAACGCACCATCTCTGGCAATAGTGGCAGGATTGCAGGAAATATATACAATTTTTTGGGGTGAGAATTTTGCTATTCGAATTACTGCTTTTTTTGTTAAACCTGAACGAGGCGGATCGATAATCACCACATCTGGCGATTGTATATCTTTTTGTTGAAGTTCCCACAGGACTTTTCGCACCTTGCCTGTGAAAAATCCTGCTGCATTACTATTAGGATTTTCGATAATACAATCGGGTTCATCCAGCGGGATATCGTTCAATCTCGCATTTCTTATGGCATCACCGACAGAATCCTTATTCTCCTCGATTCCGATTAAGGATTTTATATCATTCCACATAAAAATACCTATAGTTCCGGTTCCGCAATATAAATCCCACAGTGTTTCCGAGCCTGATAAATTTGCATATTCGGCAGCGGTATTATACAATTTTTCCGCTGCTTTTGGATTGGTCTGGAAAAATGATGTAGCAGATACATTGAATTTCTTATTCCCCAATTTTTCTATAAATTCATTATCGCCGAACATCGGAATAAATTCTCCCTCGGTGCTGCCACCACCGGGATTTATGGTTAGATATCCGCCTATTATATAGTCGGGAAATCTTCTATTCAATTCCTCAAACCAGAACTCGAATATCTCCGGATTTATTTTCTGAGTCACCGTAATTCCCACTATGATTTTATCCATATAAAAACTTCTGCGAATAGAGAGAAATCTGAGATATCCGATTCCTTTGACCGGGTCGTAAGTAGCCTCACCCTGAGCCATTTCCTCGATACTACTACAGACCTGGCGAATTTTTTTCGATATCAGCAAACACTGTTTTGCCACCGGTAATAATACATCGTATCTTCCCCTGCGATGCAGTCCCGCAAATACTCCATAGGCATTTTTCCCGAATGCGAATTCCATCTTATTTCTATATTCCCATTGCAAAGGCGATGGAATGACCGTCTCCACTGGAACATTCTCGAAATTGCCCAATCTTTTCATAGTCTCGGCGACTATTTCCCGCTTGAATTGTAATTGATTTTGGTATGGTATGTGCTGAAAAGTGCATCCACCACATTCACCGAAATAAGGGCACTCTGTTTTTTTTCTAATCGGTGATTCTTCTATTATC
>QNEG01000298.1 GCA_003645115.1 bacterium
CAGAGGACTGGTTCGATTTCTCGGTGGAGTTAGCTAAAAACAATGAAAATTGGGATAGCATAGAATATAAACTCAGATTTGCCGATAGAATCGCTCCATACATTTCCATTCTCGGCGATAGTTTAACTGGTGGACTTTATCGGAAAAAATTAGCAGAGATACTGGGAGTGGGCGAGAAACGAGTCAATCAACGGATAGCTCGAGCAACAAAACGAAGTGGGCAGACATATATCGAAACAGCAGATAGATATGATGAGAGCACAAAAGATGTGGATATACAACCAGATGCCCGCACAGAACTCGATTTAATCGCTATGATAATATCGAATCCAATGCTCGCCGAAGTTATTGAAAAATCGGCAGAAATAGAATTAGTCCTGTATAGAGGAGTGATGGAACAGGTGCTGGAGGAGATAAAAAACAAAGGCGAATGTTCACCGGAATTATTGGTGGAATTTCTGGAGGGACGAGCATTGAGTTATCTGACCAGAACCATTTTGGGTTTCTCGGAAATGCCAACTCACACCGATGTTATGGAACATATAAAAATAATTAAATGTAGGAATATCGAGTTCGAGCTGGCAGATTTGCATAAGCAACTGATGGATTTGAAATCAAAGGATGATAAGACATTGCAGAAAACTAATGAAATACTTTCAAAAATATCTGAATTGAAACGAAAGAAAGTAGAATTATCATCCCCGCATTCGGGACAAACACTGGAGGGTTAAATGAACTATGAACATAAATTGGCACTTTTGGAAAAATTGTCGGAGAAATTAGGCGATAGAAAAAGTATAACAATCGATGCCATACAGAAATTTCTGAAAGCCGAGAAAGTGGAAGCAGATATCGAATACGAGGAAATCTCGGATTATCTGGCTGCATCGGGAGTCACAGTGATAGGCGAATCGGCGAAAATTACTCCGGATAATCCAATGGCGATGTATTTCCACGATATCGGCGATGTGGAAATATTGGACAAGGAGAAAGAATTGAAAATCGCATATAATATGCGAGAAAACAAAAGGAAATTGCAAAATTTATTGCCTATATTGACGCTCTCTATAAAAAAATTTCTACTACTTGGAGTTCAACTGGAAAAAGGCGAAATCGGGATAGATGAATTCACAATTTCTTCATTTCGCCCGGACGATATAACTCCTACCGAACATCGAACAGATGTTATTATGAAAATGGCTCGTATCGAAGGAATGTATAGAAAACTGGAAACATTTATAAAATCCAGCAAAAAAGCTAGTGTGGGAGTCAGAACATATTGGGACAAGAAATCTATCATATTGTCAGAAATAAGAGAGGAGATAGATGCTATTAATCCATCATTGAAAATAATCGAGACAATCCTTCCAATATTTGACAGACTATATGAATACTGGAAAGATAAGGAGAATAAACTGGATGAATTTCTAAAACTTGCTGGAGTGTCTCGAGAAGATGCCGAGAAACTATTTAACTTAAATCAGTCGAAGAAAAAAGGCGGAAAAACAGGCAAGGAAGCTGTATCTAAACTGAATAAATTGATTAGCAAACTTAATCTGGGTGAAAAAACTGTTTCCGGAATTATAAAAGAATATGGTAAGTATAATCGTGTAAGAACTCGAATAAAAGATATTAGTTTAGTTCCTTTGCCTGTTCTTTTCAAGCAAATCGAACAAATCCCCGAATTGGTGAATAACTATGAAAGTGCTCGTGAAAAACTGGTGAAAGCAAATGTCAGACTGGTGGTGAATGTAGCGCGAAATTATATGAATCAAGGAGTGGATTTTCTGGATTTAATTCAAGAAGGGAATCACGCACTATTACGAGCTATCGAGCGTTTCGACCCCGATAAAAAATTTAAGGTAGCCACTTATGCAATCTGGTGGATTCGTCAGGCGATGATACAAAGTATAGCAGAACAAAGTCAGGTAATTAGACTCCCTGCTTACTTAATCCAGTGGGCAAGGAAATATTCTCGTATCTATCACGAATTGTCTCAAAAGTTGGGTCGAGAACCCACTACCAAGGAAATCTCGGAGGAATTGGATGTGGATGAAAGAGAGGTGGATGCGACATTGAGAAAATTACAATCTCATATATCACTGGATAAGACACTTGGAAAAGACCCTAATGCTTCAGGACGAACGCTGGGCGAAATAATCGAGGATGAAGATTCTGAGTCGCCATCACTGCTGGCGACTCTGGCGGTCTTGCAGAAGGAAATCCAGAGAATATTGTCCACCCTCAGTCCTCGCGAGGCAGAAGTAATTTCACTGCGATTTGGATTGGAGGATAATTATCCTCGCACACTGGAAGAAATCGGGAAAAAATTTAATCTCTCTCGTGAGCGGATACGACAGATAGAGACTCGTGCATTGTCCAAACTTCGGCATCCCTCCAGATTAAAAGTCCTGGAAACATTCCTGAAAGAATAATTTAACTCTTTCTCTGCGGTAAGATAAAATCGAATTTTCGATTAGCCAGTGATAATGAATTTGTTTCCCTTACTAATTGAATAAAAAAGTTGACTTATCGCTCCATTTATTATAACATAAAACTTATAAAATAATGTGAGGAGGTTTTATGGAAAGGAAAAGGTTTTGGAGTTATGCCTGGCCACCCGGTTTTGCTCTAATATTCTCGATAATAGTCGCATTCTATGTGGAGTTAGTCATCGATATCCAATGGATAGCTTACATAATACTCATCGGCGGGACAATTTCCGGCGAGGTATGGAGTGCAATAAAAAGGAAGCAAGAAACTATCGAACTGGACAAGAGTGAAAGAATTCTTCCATTGTCAAAAGTATCCGTGACATTTGCTTTAATCGGTCTCATCCTGATGCTCGTTTCGGTCTGGATTTTCGATAGATTATATCCAGCTGGACTTATGCAGGATGAATGGGCTTGGTTTGCATTTCACGGTTTGCTCTGGGATACGGGAGTATTCTGCGCCGCAGCAATAGTAATGTCTATTATCGCTATAATAAGAGTTATCAAAGAGAAAATGCGAGGAACTACCTGGGCAATTTATTCGATAATTATTGCTGGGATTACATTCTGGCTGTGGCTAACCGCATTAGTCCCTATAGTAAATGGAATGTTTGTGTATATATTCGATTATATGAAATTCAGGTTCTAATAATATAAAATCCTTGTTATAACGGAGGATAATATGAAATTCAAAAAATTTCCACCATTTTTGTCTCCAGGAATATTCACATTACTGGGAATTTTTGTATCAGTTATCGGAAATACATTAGTAGAAAGTTATATA
>QNEG01000299.1 GCA_003645115.1 bacterium
ATCTTAACACTGCTTGTCGCTGTGATTCTTTTGGCTCTTCCGATTTTCGCAAGCGAAAGTTCCGAGAAATCTTCAGCAAATGAGCAGGGAAAAAAATACGAAACTCTCGATGAAGCGCTCACAGTCGGCAAACCGGTGCTGTGCCTATTTCATACTTCCAAAGCCTGCAGATGCACAATGAAGAAATGCAAGGCGGCACTTGCCACATGCGATAGTATCGCTTATTCCTTACCTGACGATGTTATCTACTTTAAAGTTGATATAGCTTTGCATAAATCGGCAGCAAAAACTCACAAAATAATGGCAGCGCCTACAATTGTTTTCTTTGATAAGAATAGGCTGGAAACATCGCGATTGCAGTCCTGGCAAATTAAGCGTGAAGCGATTGAGCAGGGAGTAATGGAGATAACCAAGAAGGAACAGAAATGATAAGTAACTGGCTCAATAATGCCGGTGAGATTATACAATCCAATCCCTGGCTGGCATTCGTTATGGTGTTCATTGGCGGATTGATGACTGCCGCCAATCCGTGCGTTATCGCCTCTATCCCATTAGTGATGGGCTTTATTGGTGGAACAAAGGAAAAAGCGGGAATCAGACGAGCTTTCGTCCTTTCGCTGATGTTCGCTTTCGGGCTGGCGGTGATGTTTACTATAATGGGGGTTGTAGCATCGTTGGCCGGTAGGCTGTTCGGCGATGTCGGCGGATATTGGAAATACATCATCGCCGCTGTTTGCTTGGTAATGGGATTGCATCTGCTCGGCGTATTCAAATTCACAATACCCGCACCGAGTTTTATAAAACCCAAAGTCGGCGGCATAATCACCGCTTTTTTTCTCGGTCTTATGTTCGGGCTTGTCTCGGCGCCCTGCGCAGCACCTATCCTTATCCTTATTCTGACGTTTATAGCATCTAAAGGGAATATTATATACGGTGTATCGTTGCTTCTCACATATTCATTAGCCCATTGTATACTCATTCTCGTAGCTGGAACCTCGGTAGGTTTAGCGAAAAACCTGCTCGAACATAGGGGATTGAGGAAAACAAATTTTTGGATGCAAAAGGTCGCCGGTGTGCTAATCATCGGTGTAGCAATATTCATCGTTATCTTACAATAGGAGGCAATCATGGAAATCAGAATACTCGGCGGCGGTTGCTCCAGATGCAAAATGCTCGAGCAAAATGCATTTCAAGCAGCAACCAAACTCAATGTCGCTGCCGATATACAGGCTATTACGGATATTAACGAGATTTCTAAATATGGTGTTATGTCCACGCCTGCACTGGTCATAAACGGCAAAGTCAAATCGGTCGGTAAAGTCCCGAATGTCGCGCAAGTCATGGAACTGATTAAGGAGGAAATGCAGTAATGGATTGGAAATCCGAATGGAAAAAGCTGCTGCTGATAATTGCGGGATTCCTCATAGCATTCTATCTCCCGTTGGGTTCATCAAGCTTTAACAATGCGATTTTCGAGGCGCTGTATTTGGTAAAATGGTACGCTCGCGAGCATGTTTTGCTGTGCTTGATTCCCGCATTTTTCATCGCTGGCGCGATTGGCGTCTTCGTATCGCAGGCGTCTGTGATGAAATATCTCGGCGCCAGAGCGAATAAAATCCTCGCTTATGGTGTCGCCTCGATTTCAGGGACAATTCTTGCTGTTTGCTCCTGCACTGTGTTGCCCCTATTTGCAGGTATCTACCGCATGGGAGCGGGTCTCGGTCCGGCAACAGCATTCCTGTATTCCGGTCCCGCAATAAATATCCTTGCAATCGTTTTGACGGCGCGCGTTCTCGGCATGGAACTCGGCATTGCCCGTGCAGTGGGTGCCGTCGTGTTCAGTGTTGTAATCGGTCTGGCGATGCACTTCATATTTCGCAAGGAAGAGCGGGAAAAAGCGGATGCCCAAATGTATATGCCCGAGCCGGAAGTCACCCGTCCGCTGTGGCAAAATGTGCTATACTTCGCTTCGATGGTTGCCATTCTCGTATTCGCAAATTGGGGCAAACCGCAAGAAACATCCGGAATCTGGTTTCTCCTTTATTCATCCAAATGGCTTATCACCGGCGGATTCGCCGCTCTCCTTGCTATAATTCTGATTCTCTGGTTCAATATCAAATGGTGGAAAATCGCTCTCACGGCTATTCCGGTGGTGATTCTATCCTATACATTCGCACATATACCAATGCTACCTTTCGCTGCAGGTGTTATCGGTATCTCGATAATAACGAGCACCCACAAAGGTGAAGCGGGAGAATGGTTCGAATCCACATGGACATTCGCCAAACAGATATTGCCATTGCTTTTCGCAGGTGTGATTGTAGCCGGTTTTTTGCTGGGTCGCCCCGGTTCGGAAGGAATCATTCCATCGTATTGGATAAGCGATTCCGTCGGCGGTAATTCTCTATGGGCAAACCTGTTTGCTTCGATTGCAGGGGCATTCATGTATTTTGCAACGCTCACGGAAGTGCCGATTCTCGAGGGATTACTCGGCAGCGGTATGGGCAAAGGACCGGCATTGGCATTGCTGCTTGCAGGTCCAGCGCTGTCATTACCGAATATGCTCGTCATTCGCAGTATTATGGGCACGAAGAAAACTGTCGTATTTGTTATTCTGGTTGTTGTTATGGCAACAATCAGCGGGATGATATATGGATGGATATTTTAAACATAAATTAACGGAGACAATAATGAGAATGCTGGTTGAATTCTTTCCCGAACTCGTTGACAAACTCGATGAAATCGATGGACTTTACACCAAAAATCGACCGATTGATGAGAAAACACACCAGTTTATATGTTTTGCACTCTCGATAAAGGCGCGTTCGAAACCATGCGTGCTGAAACATTTCAAGGGCGCATTGGAAGTAGGTGCGACAGTTGAAGAGCTATCATACATACTGCTCTCGTGATACGTGAAGCCGCAGACGCAGACGACTGCTGGACTCACGATGTCATTAGCGACTGGAAGAAAATCATTCAGGAAAATATTCAATGCTGCCCGAAATAGCAATTTTCTATACTTCCACATCCACGCTGCTCGCCGTCATGAAAGGTCGCACGCTCGCTATCGGAACATTCAACGCGTAGGGGCGTAAAATTTTACGCCCCTACCGACAATTTCAACATCGTGGCGGAGAATGACGACGAGTTTCAGAAAATCAAAGGCGGGCATGGAATCGGTCGAGCAGCGGATTACCGAAGAGATGGACCCAATCCTCACGGCGCGGCAACTCGACACCGACGAAATCATCCTGTTCAGGGAGTTAAGAC
>QNEG01000300.1 GCA_003645115.1 bacterium
AATTAATTATATTTGTGTTTGGGCAAATTAAATCATATTATTATCAAAAAGGTGGATTATGAGTAAAGAAGAAAGAACGATGACTTTAGAGGACACGCTTAAATACACTGCCGAGGATATCAAGGTGCTGGAGGGTTTGGAAGCGGTGAGGAAACGCCCGGCTATGTATATCGGTTCTACAGGTCCAGAGGGATTACACCATCTGGTGTATGAGGCAGTAGATAATTCTATCGATGAAGCATTAGCGGGATTTTGCGATAACATTCGAGTTATCATACATCAGGATGGCAGTGTTACCATACTGGATAATGGAAGAGGAATACCTGTGGATATCCATCCACAATTGGGAATTTCTGCTGCGGAAGTAGTGATGACAAAACTTCACGCTGGCGGTAAATTCGACAAAAAAATATATAAAGTCTCCGGTGGACTTCACGGAGTAGGAATTTCTGTAGTAAATGCGCTGGCGGAGCAATTGGAAATCGAAATCTGGCGCGATGGTGGAGTATATGTCCAAAAATTCTCACGAGGAGCCCCATTGACCTCACTGGAACGAAAGGGGAAAACATCCAAAAGAGGCACCAGAATCACATTCAGACCGGACACCGAGATTTTCGAATCAATCGATTTCTCTTTCGATACACTTTCCGCAAGATTTCGCGAATTGGCATTTTTAAATCCCGGAACTAAAATCCAACTGGTAGATGAGCGCGAGGACAGAAATGTGGAATTCAAATATGATGGCGGAATAGTGGAATTCGTGGAATATCTGAATAAAGGAAAGAAAACATTGTTCTCTCCACCTATTTTTCTCAGCGGTGAAAAAGATGGAGTCACCGTGGATGTAGCAATACAATATACTGACAGCTATAATGAAGTAGTGCTATCATTCGCAAATAATATCCACACTATCGATGGCGGGACTCATTTGTCAGGATTTCGTTCCGCTATCACTCGCTCACTGCAATATTACTCTACCGGGAAAAATCTGGTAAAAAAGGATGAAACATTTTCTGGTAATGATGCTCGTGAGGGGATAACAGCAGTGATTTCGGTCAAGGTTCCCGAACCACAATTCGAGGGACAAACCAAAGCAAAACTTGGCAATTCTGAAGTAAAAGGAATAGTGGAAACATTGGTCTATGATGGTTTTTCTACCTGGTTGGAAGAACACCCGTCGGATGCAAAATCTATCGTGGATAAAGCACTTCAGGCGAGTCGAGCAAGAGAAGCGGCTCGACAAGCTCGAGAGTTGGTGCGCAGGAAAAATGCACTGGATAGCGCAGCGCTTCCAGGGAAACTTGCCGACTGCCAGACTAAAAATTCAGATGAAGCAGAATTATACATAGTAGAGGGCGATTCTGCTGGCGGTTCAGCAAAACAAGGTAGAGATAAACGATTTCAAGCTGTGCTGCCACTGCGAGGAAAAATACTCAATGTAGAGAAAGCTCGAATAGATAAGATGCTGAAAAATGAGCAAATCCGCACGCTGGTCACCGCTATCGGCACGGGTATCGACGAAGACCTGGATATGGAAAAACTTCGTTATGGAAAAATAATAATTATGACCGATGCCGATGTGGATGGCGCACATATCAGAACATTATTGCTCACTTTTTTCTTTAGATATATGGTGGATTTAATCCAGAATGAACACCTGTTTATCGCTCAACCGCCATTGTATAAAGTCCGACACGGGAAAAAGGAACGATATATAAAAGACGACCGAGCAATGGATAAATACCTTATTCGTGAAGGTTCAGAAAATTTGGAATTGTTCGACAATGCAAATAATCAACTGCGAGAAAACAGATTGATAGCTTTTTTTGAGGAAATCGCTCAAATAGAAAGAATACTCGAATATTTCGACAGACACGGGATACCAAAGAAATTACTCGAACTGGTAGTAAAACACCATATTTGCTCGGTGGATGACCTCGCATCACAAACTGAACTGCTGGATAAATTGCATACATTCGCCGATGACGCCAGAGCTATGGGATTTATCATCAATTACTCCACCAGCTACGACGAGGAACATTTGTGCTGGTGCGGAAAAGTTAATTTCGAGGGCGAGGGTTCTTTCGGGACACTTACATTAGATTATAGTTTCATAGAAAGCCCCGATTTTGTGGATTTAGAGAAGAGATTATCACCAATAATCCAAGACCATCCGCTGCCAGTCACATTGCGAGATAAATCTAATCCCGACCAACCCGGACAACAATTTGCTACTTATGTGGAATTGCTAAATAAAGTCAGGGACCTGGGACGAGAGGGCAAATATATCCAGCGATATAAGGGACTTGGAGAGATGAACCCCGACCAATTATGGGAAACCACTATGAATCCCGAGACTAGAAGGATGTTTCGAGTGACTTTGGAGGATGCTGCCGATGCCGATATGATATTTTCAGTATTGATGGGTTCGCAAGTAGAACCTCGGCGAGAATTTATCGAGACAAATGCACTAAATGTCAGAAACCTGGATGTGTAAGATGAATAATCCGTGGGCAAAAATAATTATCGGAGATAGCAGAGCAATGCCTGAAATTGCCGACAATTATATCGATCTCATCGTTACTTCTCCCCCTTACTGGCATATTAAAGATTATGGTATTGAAAATCAGGTTGGTTATGGTCAAACCTTACATGAATATCTAAAAGATTTATATCGAGTGTGGAAAGAGTGTTTTAGGGTTTTGAAACCTGGGCGAAGATTCTGCTTGAACATCGGAGACCAATTTGCGAGGTCTATAGTATATGGAAGATACAAGATAATACCGTTGCATGCTGAATTTATTGCTCAATGTGAAGATATTGGATTCGATTATATGGGTTCTATTATTTGGCAAAAGAAAACAACAATGAATACAACTGGAGGGGCAACGGTGATGGGGTCTTATCCCTATCCGCCAAATGGTATAGTTGAACTTGACTATGAGTTCATTTTAATATTTAAAAAGCTTGGTAAAGATAAAAAACCGCCGAAGGAAATAAAAGACAAATCTGCACTTACTAAAGAGGAATGGAAAGAATATTTCTATGGTCATTGGTACTTTGGTGGTGCTAGACAAAATGAGCACAAAGCGATGTTTCCTGAAGAACTACCGAGTAGAGCAATAAAAATGTTTACCTATGTAGGAGATACTGTTCTCGACCCATTTTTAGGGAGTGGCACTACAGTAAAAGCTGCTCTGGATCTGGATAGAAACTCTATAGGATATGAAATTAACGAAGAGTTTTTAGATGTGATTAAA
>QNEG01000301.1 GCA_003645115.1 bacterium
GATATATAGTATCTATAACCCAATCTATCAGTGTTTTTCCTGCGAGTTTATGCAGGACTTTCGGCAAATTCGATTTCATCCGTTTGCCCTTGCCTGCAGATAATATCACCGCATAATTGTTCGATTGTTTATCTTTCATCTATTATACCTCATAATTTTAATTCATAATTATATTCATTTAGAATAGCATTGGCAAGAAATTTTACAAATGGTTTCAAGATGTCATTGCGAATCCCGAAATTCAAAAACCTTTGTTTTGAGGAATTTCGAGGAATCTGGAAAATACGAAACAATTTCCTAATAACCGCTCAAATAAAGGATTGCCAGCCCCAAACTATCGAGATTGAGCGAATTGAATGGATTTCACAGATTGACACACACTTTTCTTATGAACGCAGAATAGTGGGAACAAAAGGAAAAACATAGAAACTGTAGATAGATACATAGAAAGATTTCTCTGTCGATAGGTCGGCATCGAATCGAAACAACCTATAAACCTAACTATTTTTCCATCTGCGTTTATCTGTGGTGAATTTAGTAAATCTCGGTTCAAATCATTAGCGGGGACTCTGGGTATCCGCTAACATTTTCTAAAGAAATTCATTTACCATATATTCTGCTATCTGGATAGCATTTGTGGCGGCGCCTTTGCGAAGATTATCCGCTACCACCCATAAATGGAAGAAATTATCTCTTTCTGGGTCTCTGCGAACTCGACCGATAAATACATCTCGTTTCCCACTCACCGAGACAGGAGTCGGTGTTCGAGCGCAAAATTTTATCCCCGGACTCTGCTGATATTCTGAAATTATATCCGCTACACAGGTTTTTTCTGCCAATTCTACCAGGACAGCCTCACTGTGTGCATTTATTACAGGGACTCGCACCGCCGTAGTGGATATGTTCAAATCGGGAGTTCCTAATATTCGTTTGCTCTCGAATCTGACCTTCTTTTCTTCGGTATATTCATTAGAACCGGCTATTTTGCCAATTTCGGGGACCACATTAGAGAAAAATGGCGGTGGAATCTGTTCAGAATATGGATGCTCACCGACTATTTGACTCCATTCTTTTCCCTCCAGCCATATCCACATATCTTCCCACTCTTCGAGAAATTGCACTAATGTTCTGGTTTTTGCACCCGATATAGCCTGATATGTGAATACGAAAACAGATTTCAGCCCAAATTTTCGCAATGGCGCTAATGCCACTACTAATTGAATAGTGGAACAATTGGGATTGGATATCAGTTTATCATCGGCAGTTAAGGTATTTAAATTGACTTCGGGCACTATCAGCGGAATATTCGTATCTTGCCGAAATGCCGACGAATTATCTATCACTATAGCACCTTTTTCCACAAATCTTTGTGCATATTTCCAGGCTACTTTTGAACCAGCGGAAAATAATGCGATATCCACATCTGGAATAGAATTCTCAGTTAATGGATGCACTGGAATGTATTCACCCTTAAACTCGATTTCCTTACCAGCGGAGTGTTGCGAGGCAATCGGAATAATTTCATCTATGGGAATATTGAAATCACCGCTGGCAAGTTCCTCCAACATCACTGCGCCGACCAATCCAGTCGCACCGACTACCGCAATTCGCATAAATTACCTCCAGGTGGAAATTTCACTTTCATCTTTCCTATCGGGAATAGATAATTGCTCGCCATTTTCTTCCTCCTCTCGGGGAATAGTATCCTCTATCAGGGATTTTATGGTCTGCCAATCCTTATATGCGGTCTCTATATCGGGCAGGAATTTTGCGAACTTTACCAAATCTGCTCGGCGAAGTAAATTCTGTGTAGTGTCTATGAATCGCGCAGAAATGACCGTATCCAATCCTAAATCTGCTTCCCGCAAATTCTCCATTGTTTCAGTGGTGGAAAGCTCCAACGCCTGAATTCCAAATCTTCCCTCGATATATTCTCTAAGTATATCGGTCAATCTATCGAAATAGTCTTTGAATTCACCATTTTCCAACAGGTCAGATTCTGCCAATGCATCCAATTGCATAAATGCTATTTCCCAGGGTGGTTTTCTTGGCGCAATGAATTCCATAATACTAATCCCTTTTTCGCGAAGTCTCCACAATACCAACGCAATCAATGTCAGCAGAAATATTCCCAGTGCGATAAGGAAATTCTTTGTAATCTTAACATAATTGCGTTTTACTGGTCGAGGTTCTTTTATATCCATTATGTCCAGACTCTCTATGGGAGCATCCTCAAGAACACTGACGAATGAAACTCGAATGGGTTGAGTGAATACAGTATCCACAGAATCGCTGGGATATTTTACACTGACTCCGAGCGGTGGAATAAGATTATCAAAAATATCAAAATAAATCAGTTTATAGTGAATTTCCCGATGGAGTTTATCATCATATTTCTCGACAGTATCGGCGGAAACAGCGAGAATATTAAATCCACCTACCATAGAATCTTTTGGAGTGATAAAACCGACATCCACAGTTTCAGGATAATCCACCGCTAAAGTAAGTATAGCAGTATCGCCGATGCGCACTCGGGAAGGTTTCAGTGAAGCGGACACCTCTACCTCACCATAAGCGAGTGTGAATATGGAGATTGCAAACAACACCGATATTTGAAATATTCTTTTCATCGATAGATAAATTACATTACTGCCCCGTGGAATTATTTTATCCATTTGGGCACTTCTCCAGTCCAATCGTTTTCCACAGTTATTTCATCCAGTGATTTTCGAGTTTTTGGTTTAGGTTCTTCATCGGGATACCCGATAGTAAAAAGTGCCACTATGTGTGCATCTTCGGGAACATTCAATATTTCCTTCATTTCCCGTTGCTGGAATGCAGCTACCCAACAGGAACCGAGTCCCAATGCGGTGGCAGATAGGGCGATATGTTCTCCTGCTATCCCGATATCTACCTGATGAGCAATATTGCCATTGGTGCAGACATAATCTGCGGGGTATCCCACGCAAGCGATTAACACTGGAGCTTCCAATATAAATTTTTGTTCCCGAGCAGATTTATACACTCTCTCTTTCATTTCGGGGTCGGTAATCACTATATATCTCCACGGCTGACGATGTCTTGCCGAGGGCGCTACTCGAGCAGAATCTATTATCTTCTTTACTTTCTCCCATTCTACTGGTTTATTCTTATATTTCCTGATACTCCGTCGCTTATAGATTACATCAAAAAAATCCATTTTTTTCTCCTCCTTCTCGATGAATTGCCTAATATTAACTTTAAATAAATATCCTAACA
>QNEG01000302.1 GCA_003645115.1 bacterium
ATAGTATCTCGGCGATAGCATCTCCCTGGCACGATTACTCGAACTGGCGGTTTCTGTTTCTCCATCACTCGAATTTGCACCGGCGAGGTCTGTGTTCTCAATAGCCAGGGTTTATCTGGCAGATAAAATGTATCCTGAATATCGCGCGCAGGATGGTCCTCGGGAGTATTCAGCGCATCAAAATTATAATATTCCGTCTCGATTTCCGGTCCGGAAGCTACCGAAAAGCCCATTCCATAGAATATTTCGATAACCTCTCTCATCACTGTTCGTAGTGGGTGTAATCCACCAATAGACTGGACTCGTCCGGGCATTGTAATATCGATTTCCGGTGCCTTTTTTTTCTGCTCCGATGAAATATCTTGAAATAGTTGTTCTATCTCTGCCTTGACAGAATTGGCAATTTTTCCCGCTTGGGGACGCATCTGTTGAGGTAACTTTCCGATAAGTTTCATCGCTTTGGCAATCTCACCTTTCCTGCCCAGAAATTTTATCCTCAAATCGGGAATCTGTTCCTGGGAACACTCGGATATAGCATCCGCCGCCCGTTTGAGTATGTCCTCGAATTTTTGTTTGAATTCATTTATTTCCATAAATTATTTTTTGGAAGCGGTTTTCACTATTTCGGAGAATGCTTTCGGATCCTCCACAGCCAGCAACGCCAACATCTTGCGATTTATCTGAATATTAGAAGTCTTTAGTAAGTTTATCAATCGTGAATATGTGGTGTCATTTTCTCTTGCCGCTGCGTTTATTCTCGATATCCAGAGTCTGCGGAAATTTCGTTTTTTCTGTTTCCGATGCTTATATTGGAATTGCCAGGCTCTTTCCACTACCTCGCGCGCAGTTCTATACAAACGATGTCTTCCCCCAAAATATCCCTTGGCAAGTTTCAAATACTTCTTGTGTTTGCGGTGCGCTTTTACTCGCGGAGTATTCCTCATAATTTTACCTCCTACCAACACTCGGGTGGGTATTGCTCCACTTTAAAAAACCCGGTATTAGCATTTAATTGTGATTATCCTTTATATGGTAACATCCTTTTTGCCTTTTGTGCATCGGTGGTGGATAATACTTTTTTCTGTTTCAGTTTTCTTCTGACATTAGCTCGTTTTCGTCTCTTGAAATGGATTTTTCCTGCATGGTTTCCCACCACTTTACCCTTTTTGGTAACTTCGAATCGCTTCTTCGCCGATTTCCTTGTCTTCATTTTTGGCATAATACCCTCCAATTATTTTTTGTTTTCTGCAAATTAAGTAATTTGTCATTTCGATTCCGAATTGTCCAAGAAAAAATCTTTTCTATTCGATGTAGGATTTCTCCTCTCTGCGCTGTTCGAAATGACATATAATTTTTATGACACCTAACCTCTACTTTACAGGGATTATTTTTTCTTAGCTGGGACCAATTGAAGTGTCATAAACCGACCCTCCATTTTTGGTCCTCTATCCACTTTTGATATATCTTTAGTATCCTCGATTAATTTTTCCAGTAATTCTTGTCCTAATTCTTTATGAGTAATTTCTCGACCACGGAATCTGACACTAATTCTAACTCTATGTCCATCCTGGAGAAATTCTCGAATATGCCGTAATTTTACCTGATAATCGTGTTCGCCGATTCTGGAGGTGAAACGGATTTCCTTCATCTGAGTTCCCATTTGCTTCTTCTTGGCTTCCTTTTCCTTTTTCTTTAAATCATATAGATATTTTCCATAATCGATTATTTTGCATATAGGCGGATTTTCTCGCGGAGCAATTTCCACTAAATCGAGATCCATATCATAGGCTTTCTGCAATGCTACATTAGTTGGCATTACTCCCAAAAGATTTCCATCTGGTCCGATAACTTTTACCTTTTTTACTCTGATTCGTTCATTAGCCCGAGGGCGATTCTTAAATGTTCCTCGAGAATTACCCTTATCCTTCACATTTCTCCTTTCATTCTTGTTTAATTAATTATCGCCTGCCAATAAACAACAAAATATAATTCTTATTCCTATTGTGTCAACATTAAAATCGATTACGATTATAAGTTCAGTTTAGATATGATAAAATCCTGATATTTCCGGATTTATTCCTACTTATGAAAACAATTAAATTTTCCCTAAAATTTTTTCCCAAATTGGAACATTCTTATTAAAGAGGGGGTTTCTATTTATTAGCCATTCGAAATTCACCGTAATCTTTATTATTGACTATAACCATTATACTCTTATTTTATTTTGATATGGCGAATAAAGAAAAAATACTGATAATCGAGGATGATGTAAATCAATTGGAGACATTGTCTGATGTCCTTTCTCCGCTGGGAGAAATAATTACTACTACTCAAGGCAAAGAGGCATTGGAATTGTCGATAAAACACGAACCAGCCGTGATATTGGCAGATTTAGTCCTTCCCGATAAGGTGGATGGATTGGAAATATTGAATTTCTGCGGAGAGAAATTTCCCGACAGCCCAGTAATTTTGATAACCGGTCACGCTACAGTGGAAACTGCATTGAAAGCGATGAAATCTGGTGCCTATGACTATATGGTGAAACCACTGGACATTAGAAGACTTCGCGCAGTGGTAGAAAAGGCATTGGAAAGATATCGAATAGCCTCGGAAAGAACTCGTTTACTCTCCGCAATAGAGGGTGAATCAATATTTCAAGGGATGGTCGGAGTATCCCCACAGATGCAGGAAATTTTCAAAAGAATCTCCGCAGTGGCACAAACAGATTCCACCGTGTTAATCACTGGAGAGAGTGGAACTGGAAAAGAATTAGTTGCGGAGGCAATACACAATCTATCCGAACGAACTGGAAGATTGGTTAAGATAAATTGTTCTGCGATTCCGGAAAATCTTCTAGAGAGCGAATTATTTGGCTATGAAAAAGGTGCATTCACTGGCGCCAACAAGCGTAAACAAGGCAAATTCGAACTGGCAGATAAGGGAACATTATTCCTCGATGAAATCGGCGATATGCCACTTTCTCTTCAGTCGAAATTACTGCGGACGATAGAATCGAGTGAGGTGGAGCCACTGGGCGCAGAACATCCCGTAAAAATCGATGTTAGAATTATCACCGCAACCAATCAGGATTTGGAAAAATTGATGAGAGAGGGGAAGTTCCGCAATGACCTTTATTATCGGCTCAAAGTATTCTCTATAGAAATTCCACCGTTGCGTGAGCGCCCAGAAGACATACCGCCATTGATTGCATACTTTTTGAAAAAGCTTTCTGTGAAATTCGATAAGAGCATCAAG
>QNEG01000303.1 GCA_003645115.1 bacterium
GTTGTTTTTTACAAACAAAATCTAACCCAAAAGACGCCCAAAAGCCAGCTCCCTTTGTGGGAAATGGTATATTATCCCCACTCACCAAATTGCAAATTTCTTCCACAAACCAATTCCCCAACCAGCTCAATAATTTCATCTCAGGGTGGATACCATCTTGGTAAAGAGTCCAATTTTGGAGAGAATTTCTATTTTTCTATATTTCTCTTCACTCATTCATATATAGCGAGGACGAACTGCCCAATCTTTATTATATGAGGTGGATTTATTTTTTACTTTGCATCCAGGAATATGTGGATTATTTTTAAAATTCATTCGGAAAGGAATTATATGGATAAAAGAACTATAATCGGAATCGTCCTCATTGCAGTGATATTGATATTGACGCCACTATATCAAAAATGGGTGGTAGGCACATTACCCCAGCAAGAAGGAACAGATACTCTTTCTGTCGGTGAACATAAGATAACTTCCCCAGAGAAAGATACTATTGCTGCTACTCGGTTGGAGAGTTCGGATACAGCTGACCTGGAACCAGATACGATGATTTCCGCTACTGGCAAGGTGACCCCGAAAGTGTCCTCGAAAAAGATATATGTCCATACCGATAAGTTCGATGTGATACTTAGCACTGCTGGTGGAGATATAGTCTCGGCAAAACTGCGTGGAATCTATGATGATAGTGGGAAACGAGTGAATATGTTCCCTCGTCCACTGGGTGGACCCAATTGCGAATGGACACTAATAGCAGATGATAAAGTCATTTCTACGACGGGAATAAATTTCGTGATGGATAAGGATTCCATTGTTATCGATGAGGATAACCGCCGTGATGCTGTTACATTAGCGGGGATATTGCCCGATGGTTCGATGATTCAGCGAAGATATGAATTCGAGTATGGGACATACAATATCAGGCAAAAAATACTGGTGGTCGCCGAGGATTCTGGAAAAGTTTTCGATGAGGGAATATTATGGTTGAAAAGTGGTTTACTTCCCAGCGAGAAAAATATTGGCTGGGATATTCGAGAACTCGCTGCATATTATAAAATTGGTGAGGAAGTGGATAAAGTTAAGCCATCCAGGAAAAAACCATCTACCGCTATCGATGGCGCTACCGATTGGATTGGAATTACTAGTAAATATTTTACCAATATATTGCTTCCCGATAATTTGCTGGGCGCAAGCGGAATCAGAACCAATACATATTGGTTCACCGATACCATATCACACAAGGATATACCACTTGTCCAGGTGGGACTATATCACAGGATTGGCGAAAATAAATTCTCCAAATCATACTTGATTTATTCCGGTCCCAGAGATTATTTCATACTGAAACACTATGGAAGAAAACTGGATAAAATCGTAGATTTAGGATGGTGGTGGCTATCCCCCATTACAAAACTATTGCTGAATTTTTTAAAAATACTTTATAAGGTTGTTCCCAATTATGGTTGGGTGATAATAATATTCACTTTCCTGATGAAATTGTTGCTTTTGCCGGTAGCTCATACTCAAATGAAAAGTATGAAGAAGATGAAAAAGATTCAGCCATTGATGCGAAGCATTCAGGAACGCTATCGTGATGAACCACAGAAACTGAATGTGGAATTGATGAAACTATATAAAAAACACGGAGTCAGCCCACTTTCTGGATGTTTGCCATTATTGGCTCAAATGCCGATATTTTTCGCACTATACCGAGCGCTTTCCAGCGGGTTCCAGTTCCGTGCACAGCCATTTATATTCTGGATTAAAGACCTATCACAGCGCGACCCATATTTCGTCCTTCCAATAGTGATGGCGATTACTATGTTTGTTCAGCAAAAAATTTCTATCACCGACCCCAAACAGAAAATGATGGCTTATATTATGCCGGTAGTATTTCTATTCTTCTTTTATCGATTGCCCGCAGGATTAGTGTTATACTGGACTGTATTCAATATGTTGTCGGTGGTTCATATGTTGTGGGTGGAACACAAATGGGTAGAATCGGATGAAATCCCAGCGGAAGCAGTAGTAGAACAAGAACCCGAAAAATGATATTGTTGATATTTTAGATATACAAATGAATTATTCAGCGAACAGATTGAAAGAATTCTCCACTTATTCCTTTGCGGAATTGGATAGTTTGAAATCAGAATTGGAGAAGCGGATTCGAGTAATCGATATGGGAGTAGGCGACCCAGATTTTCCACCGCCAAAAGAAATTCAAGGCGCACTGGTGGCATCATTGGGGAATACGCAAACTCACCGATATCCATCATATCAAGGTAGTGCGCAATTGCGCCAGGCAATCACCAGATTTTTCCTCAATAGATATAAGGTAAGACTTCATCCCGATAAAAATATTGTGGTATTGATTGGCACCAAGGAGGGAATATTTCATTTGCCATTCGCTATTCTGAATCCCGGGGAAAGCTCTGCATATACCGAGCCTGGATACCCTGTATATCGCGCAGGAATTGCCTTCGCCGGTGGTGAACCAATTCCAGTGCCATTGAAGGAAGAAAATAATTTTATCCTCCACCTGGATTATATTCCCGATGGAATAAAATTGTTGTGGGTGAACTATCCCAATAACCCTACATCGGCGACAGTTCCGTTCTCCTTCTGGGAAAAACTGGTGGAAGTCGCTCACCGACGAAAATTCATAATAGCGAACGATGCCGCATATAATGAAATATATTTCGGCGAAAAACCACATTCCATACTCCAAGTTCCCGGTGCTATGGATGTAGCATTGGAATTCCATTCATTGTCCAAGACATTTTCTATGACCGGTTGGAGAATTGGATTTATAGCTGGCAATGCCCAGGTGTTAAATTCATTTATGACAGTCAAGCGATACATAGATTCCGGTGTATTCGGTGGGATTCAAGAATCCGCCAGGATAGCACTGAATAACTACTGGACATTAACTGAATCCATACGAAAGATTTATGAGAGGCGAGTTAAAATCTGGCTTTCTGCTCTTGGTGATGCCGAAATTGAGGGTAAAAACTTTGGCGCTACATTCTATGTGTGGGCAAAAGTTCCAGGCAAATTCGAAAATTCGGCGAAATTTTGCCGACATTTGATGGAAAAAACCGGTATTGTCGCTATGCCAGGGAGTGCTATGGGAAAATCCGGTGAGGGATTTATCAGATTTTCGCTTACATTACCAGATAGCGACCTGGAGATGGCGACCGAGAAAATTAAAAATTGGAAATAATCTCTTTTTTTATCCATATTAGATAGTTATATTGA
>QNEG01000304.1 GCA_003645115.1 bacterium
CTTGAATTCTATCGCTTTCCACACCGTGATTAATCAGCCATCTTCGGACCGACTCTGCTCGCTTGAATGATAAGTCCACATTATCTTTCACCCCTTTGTCTTTGCAACCCTGTGCAATGGGAACATTATCGGTGTGTCCCTCCACTACTATAATCATTGCCGGGAATGCTCTCATCATATTCAGTGCATCCTGTAATTTTATTGATTCTTCGGAAGAAATATCCCACGAGCAAGTCTCGAAATTAACTCGAACGGTAATAGATTCGCCTTTTTTCAACTTCGGAGCTTTGGGGCAACCCAAGGTATCTACTTTTGTTCCCTCGGGAGTATTGGGGCATCTATCGATACCATCGTATATTCCATCGCCGTCAGAATCCATTGGGCATCCGCGAGAATCTACCTGTGCGCGAGGTGGAGTTCGTGGGCACTGGTCGATACCATCGGGGACACCATCATCATCGGAGTCGCGGGAGCAACCAATTGAATCGACAATCGCACCTAATGGAGTATTGGGGCATTTATCTATTCCATCGAAAACTCCATCGCCATCGCCATCCAACGGACAACCATTAGGATCGACTATAGCATTTTTAGGTGTTCTGGGGCAAGCGTCTTTATAATCTGGGATTCCATCGCCATCGGAATCTTTTGGGCATCCGAATTCATCTACTGTAGCGCCAGGTGGAGTGCCCGGGCAACGGTCTCTATCATCTGGGATTCCATCGCCATCAGAATCTGCCTTAGTTCGTTCACAACCGAATTCATTAACTGGAACTCCCATCGGAGTATTGGGGCACTTATCTATTCCATCATATACGCCATCCATATCGGAGTCGAATGGACAACCGTTGGCATCGACATAAGCGCCCTTTGGAGTATTGGGACAGGCATCCTCGAAATCTGAGACACCATCGCCATCGGAATCTATTGGGCATCCATCCTCGGGATTAACCTGGGCACCATATGGTGTCCCTGGACATTTATCTATACCATCAAATACACCATCGCCGTCGGTATCCGATGGGCAACCAGTAGCATCGACAGTGGCTTTCATCGGAGTATTCGGGCACATATCCAACCCATCGGGGACTCCATCCTGATCCGAGTCGATGGGACATCCGAATTCATCCACTATAGCACCGAATGGAGTATCCGGACATTTGTCTTTGCTATCTACCACTCCGTCTTTGTCGCTATCTCTTACACCACCATAATAAAAGTTCAAATGAACCATAGTCTGGACATCGCCTCGTAAAGTATCCATCACTTGATCGGTGAATTCATTTGGGAAAAGATATCTTCCACGCAAACCAAGATCTATACCCACATTGCTGATAGGGAATACTTCGAATCCAAGGTTAATTAAAATAGCCAGTTGATTAGCAGAAAATGGTTTCCATTCACCGCCACTGGCGACATAAGCGGTATCGTCGTAATAATCATTATACCAGAACACATCCAGGTCATTTCCGGCATCATCTTGAGCTTTCCATATCATCATACCGAAACCTGCACCGATATATGGATTAAAAATGGTTTTAGTCAGAGAACGGAATTTAATAAAAATTTCTATGGGGGTGTAAGTGAACTTAATGGGCAAACTTTCCGAGCGGTCGGTGATAATCATTGTCCGCCAGTCGATTCTTTCACTATAGGGTTGAGTAATCTGGACACCATTAATCTGGCGTAATTTTCTCCACGGGAAAGCAGGAACTTGCTCGCCAGCGTAGGAAATAGGACAAAAGAAACTATCCATATTCCAGGCGATATAATTGTATTCGTATGTAAATGCTAAACCGATTTCCAGGTCGTTGGTCAATCCGAACCTGAGATTTGCGCCATAAGCAGTTCCTGTGGTTAGGAATGGGTCGCCATTCAAAGTTCTCTGCAATCCAGCACCGATACCCACTCCAAACTTTTGTTTCACTTGTTCTGATAAAGCGACTCCGCTAAATAATAAAATAATACACAGAATGAATGGTATCGACTTACGCATATATCCCCCTTTATGTTTTTCATATAATTTTTCAAATAAATGAACTTTAAAATCGTTTGTCAATTTAATTTTTATTATATTCGGACATTTCAGAAATATCTCTATCTTCTTGCTGGTCAGGAATATTTTCGGGCATCTCCTCTTTTATGAAACCATCGGATAAAAAGTCATTTGATAATCGTATTAATTTTTTATTATCCTCGGGCAAAATCAATACTACATACATCGGAGTCAATTTATGAACTATCCACCATTTATCCCTGTAATATACTCTTTCTCCTTCTTGCAACAATTCTTTGGCACAAATAAAATAACCCGATATATAATGTTTAATTAAAGGTATTAAAGAAACAGTAAATACTCCGAGAACTATACACAAAATAACTGCGGATATAATAATTCCGTTATCTGGAATGAGGGTTATAAAAAATAGAGCCAGTATTATAACTATCAAAATTTTTACTGGTTTTCGAGCGTAAAGAAATGCAGTGTTGGATATGTTAGTTTCCACCTCCCCTTTTTCATAGTAATGAAAGACCATTTCCACAATTTTCAATGCGACTCGCGATAATATATAAAATGCTAATAATACTGCTACAAATACTATTATTCTTAGTATAATTGCGCCGATATTCTTAAGGAACTGAAATGTATGATAAATAGCCTTATCGCCTATTTGTTGAGTAGCTGGATAAAGATTAAAAATCGCCAATATCATAACATAAAATAACACCAGAGCAAAAATAACTTGACCCCAACGCACTATCCGAATCAGCAACATCAATTCATCGCGTGCGGACAATACAGTCAACTTCCCGATTTTTATTCCCTTTATTAATTTTCCCTCCTGATTCAATAGGAATCGAATGATTTTCTTAGTCAATTTTGCGATTATCAAAAGTATTAAGATAAACAGCACCGGAGCCATAAGAGCACCGATAAATTTGATTATTTCCTGCCAGCTAATAAAGTTAGCTCGTGGTGGATTACTCAGCAACTCCGATAGACTATGGCAAGCAGATTGTGCTAATACTTCTCCGCTATCTCCCATCTCGGCTGGATAACACAAAAAAACCAGTGTATCGTATCCTATGCACCATCCGGTATCTGTCTTTTCGAGGAAAATATTTTTAGAATTTGCGGTTCCACTTTCCAATATAGATTCGAGCATATCGGTTATTTGCTCGGCTTTTTTCGCATCCTGAACCGAAAAAAGCGTGTCTCCAAGAACAACTACCGGTTC
>QNEG01000305.1 GCA_003645115.1 bacterium
AAAAAATATTTCAATTTTCTATCTCCAGTTTCACTCGGACAAAATTCTGAGTCCCATCATCTGCGGTGATAAGCAAAATCGCCTCGGATGATTCAGACAATGCTGACACAGATAACCATCGAATGTGGACACTGCGATTATCATTGGGAGGAATGGAAATCTGTCCAGGAGAAATAGAAATTTGCGAAGTATCCGGTATCGGCGAGAAAGCTGGTGATACATTGGCAAATCTGCGAGATTGCTTGATGGGAGTTCGGACAGCGATGTCATATTTATGTGCCACTGAATCATTATTATAGATAGTGAAATTCATAACTGGATTATCTGGGTCGATATTTAGCACCGATGGTGCTACACCTAATTTTCCCGCTGGGGGAACAGGTGGCTCAGCCAGCGCCGGTGTCTCGATAAAATAATTTACCATAATCGCAGGTTGAAATATTCCATTAGCAGATGAAGTCACATATATTCTAACCACAAAATGCTGATTATATAACTCTGGTTTTTGAGGTATTTCCACCCACATTTTAGAGCGTGCATATCCGGTGGAATCCACATATAGTGTTTCTCCCTCGCCAATCTTAAACCAAGATGTATCGGGCAGGGAACGATATGATTCGCAACCGGGAACTTCTATCTCTGGCGGGACAATTTGCGCAATCACATATTCACCGGTAACATCACTGCAAACCAATGAAAAACCCATATCTTGTGGATAACCTAATGGGATTTTTTGGATGGTAAAACATCCCGGCGCAACCTGAATAGCAAAAATTACACTCATTCCAAATAAGAATATGAGAGAAACTCTTTTCGCATTTAAACTCATAATATTAATCCTGCCATCGACTACTCGGTTTAATAAATACCAAACCCGCAAAAGATTTAGATGTCATTTCGAGTATTTCGACAAGTTCCCAATCAGATGGGATACGAAAATCTTTTAATAAGATTGTTCGCTTCGGTCGAAATGACAAATTCCTGCATTTCGCAACAGACATTTAATAAATAAATAGTATAAATTTCCACAAGAAATTTATGGAATTTTTGCAGAATAATTTAATTTGGGTTCCAGAAAATACGGATATATCGTATCACTGGTGCGCCTTCCACACGAATTAGCGCTTGCACACGCCTATCGGGAAAACTTTCACTCCACACGGTGATAGTTTTTTTCTCGCCACTTTTCAGTTCTATTTGTTTATCGCTGGTTCTAATTCCATTCATAAAATCCTCATCGAATTTCCAGCCAGTAGTAGCCTCAATTTCTACTTTTTCGTCATCATCTCCGGGGATATATGGAAACATAGAAAGTCGCAATTCGGATTCGGTAGTATTATAGAAATCGATATTAGCTTTGGAATTATCCACAGTCAATGAAACCGCCGATGGTGCGATACCGGGTATTCCCGCCGGTGGCACTGCTGGTTCATCGAGTGTTTTCGTCTCCAACATAAAAAGCGGTGCCACTGCAGTATTAAACATTCCGCCACTTTTCGCAGTTACCAGAAAATATACCGCCCACATTTGATTGTAATACGACTCGGAATCGGGTATATGTATGCGAAGCATCGAACTAACATTCCCTTTCGCAGGGACGACAAATTTCTTTCCATCGGCTAAATAGAGCCAGTTCGTATCCGGAATTTCCTCGTAGCCATCGCGCCAGCGTTTCTTTATCTGTGAAGGTTTCATCACGCGAACGGTATATACGAGGTCCATATCCTCATCGTTGTATAGAGTGAGAGGAATACCCAGCGATGTATCCACACCGACAGGGATACCCCGAACGGTCATAACGCCCGGGGATACCCTGATACCGAATACTGCCTGAATAGCGGTGAATATAAGGATGCAGGCAAACATCCCTATTTTTGTGAACTCGCGATTCATTACGGAGATGCCAATACGGTAACAGTAATATCGTGCTGGCAGCCATCACTCACACTTGTTGGAGTAGTAAAATTGAAAAACAGATGAGCCACAGAACCCGATGCCAAATTCGAGACTATCTCTGTTCCCGGACTTGCTGATTGGTCGCAAGCGGTGTATGAACCAGGTAGCGACGATTCGCTTCCCTCACCGCATTCGAGATAGTATATATCGCTGCCGGCTGCGGCTCCAGGTGCCCACGCTGTCGGCGTGCCGAACCCACAGTCTCCAGGTGCGGATGACTCGGTGCTATAGACTAAAATGTCGGCAGCACAGTTGCCCTCGTTTTTAGCCTCCACATGATCGTCACCATCGGCATCGGGATTGTCGAAATACATCTGCGCAGTAGCGCCAGCTGCCATATTACCCAATGCCCAGGTGCCATAATCGGTCGCGCCATCATCCTCATACAATGTGACGCCAAGCTGATTCACCGTAACAGTGATGTTAAACTGGTCATTGTCAGCCGCCCATGCTGCGCCAATCAGCAGTAAAGCCGCGAGTCCAACTAATAACATCCTCATAACATACCTCCTGTTTTAATTTAACATCGCCATTTATTCTGGAACCAGTCCAATAATTGTGATAATTCTATGTTGTCTCTCTCCATAATTTACATCGTCAGTGGGAGCGATAAAATAAATATATCCATATCTATCATCTCCCTCCGCAACTCCCGATGCCAGTGTTTGTGGGATTTCATCCAGCCATTGAGCAGAATAAATATTTGGTGAATTCGGCGAAATATATACTGCCAATCCCACACAACAGGTGTCATCTCCAGCGGAACTTTCTATATCCCATATCGGTTCGGGAGCGCAAAATACAGTGTCATCATACCCCCAGGAAACTATATTAACCGGCACATTGCTCTGGTTGTCTATCCATATACCATCGGCGGAATCAGAACTCACCGTATCTCCGGGTAAAAG
Organism: bacterium; assembly: GCA_003645115.1. GTDB lineage: Bacteria > UBP14 > UBA6098 > B30-G16 > B30-G16 > B30-G16. Next base: position 2,865 of record QNEG01000305.1, read on the forward strand.
CGTATCGGTATAAAAGGTATTAAAAGCATCCCCCTCCAGGTTTTTCAATTCCAGTGCAATAAATTCCACACTAACCTGAATGTTAAAATTCGCAGTTTGCCCTATCACCAGAGCAATCATTATCATTATGTATATAATAATATTTCGCATAATTATCAATAGTAATTTATCAATAAGCCACAGCTTTAATAGTTATAGTAATAGTTTGTTCGTTTACTTGATTATTTGGGTCTGGAGCCTTAAAATATATGTATAGCTCCTCGCCGCTACCTGCTGGGATATTTACTCCATCGTTGCTGTCCCCAGCAAATTTACCATCGGGAGAAGTCCCAGCTTCACGGTCATTAGTCCCTAATGTATCAAAACTGATGGA
>QNEG01000306.1 GCA_003645115.1 bacterium
ATGTGTACCAAATCCAGATGTGTTCGAGCAATTATACAAACTGGATAATTTCACTTGTTTTGGGGCAATCGACGAGGTTTACCGCAAAGGGAAAGTGTTCGAAGAGAGGAAATTATTTTCCCATACTAAATTGTAAAGACAAGTAGAATCCTTGTCTTTTATTATTTTTCCATATTATTTAGCATCGCCTTTATAGTCTTCAATAATATCTGTCTGTTCTTTTCATCCAATGATTTGCTCTTTATCAAAATTGTTGCCAATTCCGCCGAACTTCCCCAGGGGATTGGTTGAGAAGGTGATTCATCCTCGATAATATATAATAACTCTGACAATCTTATTTGTAATGCATGAGCGATATTTCGTAAGGTCAGTATGGATGGATTGGCCACACCTCTCTCGATCGAACTCAATGAGACCGTATGCAACCCAGATTTATCGGCGAGTTCTGCTTGTGTCATATTCTTGCCGATGCGAAACCCACGAATTCTCTCGCCTAATATTTTTAGGTATGTGTTTCTCTCAAAGGTCATAATTCTCCTTTATTAAAAGATACATTTTATTTTTCGAAAAAAAATAAGGTGAAGGCAAAATTTTTACTTGACATATAGCGTAGAGACTATTTTTTATGATTTTGTATAGTGAAAACCATTAAACCAGGAGGCAAAAATGAGCCGAAGTATGTATGTCGTTTTGCCCGCAATCATCGCAGTGGCATTTCTTATTCTTATTGCAGGTTGTATTCCACAAAAAATCAAAGTTCCAATGCAAAAACCCGCAGAAATCGATTTAAAGGGGTCAAAAAAATTGCAGTTGGTGATATTAGCGGGTTTATGGGGAGAGAATTTGCAGATGAACTGACTACCGCTCTTTTCAACTCGGGGAATTTCGAGGTGCTCGACAGACAATATCTCGACAAAATTCTCAAAGAACAAGGACTCAGTTGGTCGGGTATCACCGACCCATCTACTTCTGCTAAATTGGGCGATATCATAGGTGCAGCGGCTATTGTCGTGGGTAGAACATACGACCATAATTACAACGAAGAAATTGAAGAAGGTGAGTGGGTTCAGAATAAGACAAGAATCAGAAAATACAGGAAAAAAGGAACCGCGAGTTTGACCATCACTATTAAGATAATCGATGTCCAAACTGGAAAGATACTCGCTTCCAGAGAATATAGTTCTGGTTATGAAAAAGAAACGAAATGGGTTGAAAATAAACGGGATTTACCCCGTATAGATGCTGATGTTCTTTATAAACTATGCCGAAAAGATATGGTTGCCGAATTTATGAGGACTATTGCACCTTACACCGTATATATCGAGATGCCATTTGTCGATGATGCCAAATTTCCTGATTTAGGGAAAGGAATAAATTTAGGTAAAATTGGCAATTGGAATCAAGCATTAGATTTCTTCAAAGCCGCAGTTAGCAAAAATCCTGAATCATGGAAAACACACTTCGATCTCGGTCTCGCCTACGAGTGTATCGGTGATTTTGATATGGCTTTGAAAAGCCTGACAAAAGCATATTCGATCAATCCGAAAACATCCATTCAAAATGAAATAAATATTTGTAAGAGACGTAAAGCTGAAGCAGAAAAATTAAAACAGCAAACCGGTGAATAATGAGAGAATAAAATAGACAAAATAGAAGAAAACAAAATGAAAACCATAAACAGGAGGTTGGTATGAGTTTTAAGTATCTGTTGATTGCCACAGTCGCGATGTTTGCAGGATTCGTCTTCGCCCAAGACGACTATTTAGGTCTTTGGATTGGTTCTTTTCCCGGGCAAATCGATGAAAAACAATATAATGTGTTGACTAACGACTTAATCGACACATCTCCCGTGAAAAGTTACATTCACCTGAATCAAGCAGGATATAGTTCTGAAATTGTATTCGGACTAAACTACGACTATTTCTTGTCATCCGACCTTTTTGTCGAGGCTTCGGGCGCATACGGCGGTTTGGGTGGACTCTGGTTTGTGAATCTTGCTGCAGGTATCGGTTATGCTATAAATGTGACTAATACATTTTCTATTTTTCTCGAACCTCAAGCATCCTATACCAGTGTTCAGGGGAAAATCGGAGAGGTCGGCGAAAGAGAGGGTGATTATTATCTCAGTGCTCCCGATGGATACGACTATCCTGTCGGCTCCCCTGTCCATGCCAGCGGTGGAAGCTTCGCCATAGCACTTAAAGTAGGGGGATTGTTGCGCATAGGAAGTATCCTCGTTACTCCATCGGTCGGTTACCTTTATGGTGGAAGAATCGATGATTGGAAGTTCACAATATATGACCCAGACGATGACGAGATAAACACAGAACTTCCTGCTGCCGGTTTCGAGGAAAGCCCTTCATCGTTCGACCCCAAGGGACTATGTGCTTCCATCTCAGTCGGTATTGCTTTGTAAAATATAATATCACAATAGCAGTTGGAGAACCGCAGGCTTCGATTCCCTGCGGTTTTTTTGTGCCAAATTTGTGCCAACTTTATATCGAAATTGGGCGAAATTGAGCGAAATAAAGAGAGTAGATGGAATAGGCGGAAATTCAATCCTCATCGGTGTATTCGGCTAATTCGATGTCAGTAGGGAGGTTGGGAAAACCGGTTGAATTCTCATTAAGAGTCAGCTGCTCTACCACCTGAGCTAACGGGGTATGGATGAATACGATATTACCGCAAACTAATTTTGTCAAGCTGGATTTTATCATATATACATAATTAGAGTATCCGATGAAAAAAAGCACGCAGATACACACAGATAGCATATCGGTTTTTATGCGGGTATTTGAAAAACTATCCACTGAAAATAAATTTCATCGATGGCAAAAACTTATGGCGAATAGGGAAAGATTTTACATCCATATATATTAAACATAGAATCCAGCGATATAATGACCGAATCACCATCGGAGACAGTGGGAAAACAGTATATATCAAAAGTGCCGAGTGAACCAGCCCATTCTATCGCCGGATGGGGAGTGTTGATGTGAATTTCATCGAATAATGTTCCCGCTCGAAAAATACTAAATGTAAAAAATGCTCGACTGCCCGACTTTGACAGTTTGAAAATATAATATACTGCGTAACAATAGGATACACGGATTGGTGATGGGCGTTGTCACTACAAATTGATTTCCTGGATAATTGCTGATGGGATTTTGCAAGAAAGTGCACGCAGGATTTTGGTGTTGACACCTGTGATTTCCGTTCGTGCTACATATATTTTCG
>QNEG01000307.1 GCA_003645115.1 bacterium
AATAAATATCGCTTATGGACTGGAAAAGTTCGACCCACAGGCGAAATTCCTGTTTGTGGGAACTCATAAAGGAATGGAAGAGGAAATTATTTCTAAAAAGGGGTATAGATTGAGTTTCATAGAGGCAAAACCCTGGGAAAATATTAAAAGTTCTTTGAAACATTTGAAATATTCGGTCAAGCAAGTGCGAGAAATAATTCAGAAATTCCAGCCAGATTGTGCTATCGGCACGGGTGGGTATGTTTCTGCTCCATTGGCGCTCGCTTCTTTTCGTATGGGAATTCCACTATTTTGGCAGGAGCAGAACGCATATCCAGGATTGGCTACTCGATTGGCATCTATATTTGCCAAGAGGATATTTCTCGGTTTCGAAGAGTGCAGACAACATCTATGGAGAAAAGGCAAAACTATTCATTCAGGCAACCCAGTAATTATCCACCACGCTGAAATCAGCAGGGATAGCGCTCGAAGAAAATTCTCACTCGCCACAGATAAATTCACAATTTTTCTAACCGGTGGTAGTCAGGGCGCAGCAGTATTGAATGATACATTATTGAGAATGATACAACAGAATAATATTCCCAGAAATAGTCAGATTATATGGCAATGTGGCCATTGTGAATTCGAGGCGCTGGAGAAAATTGTAGCTTCAATGAATATTAATATTTCACTTCATTCGTTTATCGAGGATATGTCATCGGCATATAAAGCGAGCGACCTGGTAATTTGCCGAGCGGGAGCATTGACGCTGACTGAAATATCTGTAGTGGGAATTCCCGCAATAATAATTCCATATCCACACTCTGCCAATGAGCATCAGAAAAAAAATGCGTTAGTCTTCGTCCGCAACAATGCCGCTATTATGATAGACCAGAGCGACCTCGCACCCACACTGCTCAGAGCGACAATAAACGAAATTATGGAAGACCCGGATAGATTGCACAAAATGAGCGCTGCTATGAAATCGATGGCTATGCCGAATGCAATAGACAAAATCGCAAAAAAGATTATTTATGAATTAAAAAATTAAAATAGGGAGGAAATATGAGTCCGAGGAACGGACATATGTTCAAGAAAATCAAACAATTACATTTCGTGGGAATTGGTGGTAGCGGTATGAGTGGGATAGCGGAAATATTGTTGAATCTCGGGTATAAGATAACAGGTTCGGATATCAAGAGAACCGAAGTTACCGAGCGTTTGGAAGAATTGGGTGCGGAAATAAAATACTATCATTCGCCCGATAATGTGGGTAATGCCGATGTAGTAGTAGTTTCATCGGCTATTAAAGGTGATAACCCCGAACTAATAATCGCATCAGAAATGGGAATTCCCATTATTCGAAGAGCAGAAATGTTAGCAGAATTGATGAGATTAAAATATGGAATCGGTATAGCGGGAACTCACGGAAAAAGCACCACTACTTCACTGGTCGGCGAGATATTGACCGAGGGACAACTCGACCCCACAGTGATTGTGGGCGGTATCGTGGCTAACTTACGTTCAAATGTGAGATTGGGAACAGGTGAATATCTGGTGGCAGAGGCAGATGAATTCGACCGTTCATTCCTGAGATTAACTCCAACTATCGCCGTAGTGACCAATATGGAAAAGGAACACCTGGAATGCTACGATGATAAAATCGAGGAATTGCGAGGCGCATTTCTCGAATTTATGAATAAAGTCCCATTCTACGGCGCAGTAATTCTGTGCATTGATGAAACCCCACTGCAGGAACTATTACCAGAAATCGAAAGAAGAGTTATTACTTATGGACTTTCCACACAGGCAGATGTCCGAGCAGTAAAAGTAGAATTTAATCGAGGCGGAACCACATTTACAGTGGTGGCAGACAATAAAACACTCGGTGAAATCGAAACCAGCTTAATTGGATTACACAATGTTAGAAATATTCTAGCGGCAATAGCTGTCAGTCTCGAAGTCGGCGTGAATTTCGAGGATATAAAACGAGCACTGGCAAATTTCAAGGGAGTGTATCGAAGATTTCAAATAAAAGGTCAGGAAAATGATATTTTAGTAGTAGATGATTTTGGGCACCATCCTACCGAAATTCAGGTCACTCTCAAAGCAGCTAAAATGGCATACAACGATATGAGAATAGTAGCAGTATTCCAGCCACATCTATATTCGAGGACGCAGGAATTTTTTCAGGAATTCGGTAAAGCATTCCTGGATTGTGATGTCCTGGTGGTGACTGAAATTTATGGCGCTCGCGAGGAACCTGTCGAGGATGTCTCCGGTGAAATGATTGTTCGAGCAGCCAAAGATTATGGACATAGAGCAGTATTTTTCGAGCCGGAAACAGATAAAATACCAGAGCTATTGAATAAAATATGCAATCCCGGCGATTTGGTGCTAACCATAGGAGCCGGTCCTATCTGGAAAGTAGGAACAAAATTTTTGGAAATTTTGCGAAAAAATAACAAAGAAAACCAACCCTCCGATGATACACAAGATAATGGCGATAATCAAAATGAAACGGAGAATGTAAATCCCGATATAGACAGAGATAATAAATTGATGACTATGACAATTTAAACACAAAACAGTCGATCGATATGAGAGATTGGGACAAAATAGCACAAGAAATGAATAAAATTTGCGCCATAGAGCGTGAGGTTTCATTAGCTCAATTGACTTCATTCGGAGTAGGCGGACCAGCAAGAATACTGGCTCAACCCGCAGATAGAAATGAATTGGCTCACTGCCTGAAATTTATTCAAGAAAGAGAACTCGATTTTTTCATCATAGGCAATGGAACCAATCTACTAATATCAGATAAGGGTTTCGATGGAGTGATTGTGGGCACTTCTTACGACCTGGATGAAATCGAACAGATAACCGATGATTTATGGCAATGGGGTGCCGGAGTGTCTCTTTGGCGAGCTATAACTCATTCCGCGGATGAAAATTATGCCGGTTTGGAACCACTCGCAGGTATCCCAGGTTCTGTCGGTGGAGCTACTGTTATGAATGCAAATGCTTATGGTGTCTCTTTCTTCGATAAAGTTCAGTCTGTCGAAATACTAATACCTGATAAAGGATATGTCCAATATAAACCCGAGCAGTTAAATCCCTCATATAGAAAAGTGAATATCCCACATCGAGCTATCGTGACAGCGGTTCAGGTGAAACTTGAACACGACGAGGGACGCGATATTAAAATAAGAATCAATGATTTTCTCACTCGACGGTCTGTATC
>QNEG01000308.1 GCA_003645115.1 bacterium
CTTCTGTAATAACTCCCTTTCCAACAAGGTATTGTCCAAAAAACTTAGGTTTCATAACTATTCTCCAAGTATCTAATAGAACTTGCAAGCAATAATACACCCAATCTACACATATAGCAGAATTCATTCAAAATATATACTACAAGGCATTTGCGTCAAGATAATTCTGGAAAGACTCCATTACACTGTTTATATTCTATTCTATCGATTTTCGACAAATAATAGGCGAATCTTCATGGATTAATCATAATAGGTCGAGTATTTCACTAAAAGCGAAGAATATCCTCTAAATCAAAATGCTGGATGGCAAAGGAAGTTTTGCATATCCAGCATCGATATTAAAGCCAACATGGAATTCCAAGAGAATTCGCTTTATTTCCTCCTGATTCTATTTTACCAGAAGAACTCTCCTTTTAGCTGTAGTTTCATCTGTTCGCAACGAAACAAAATACACTCCGGATGGCATTTCCTTGCCCGAACTCGTTTGTGCGTTCCATTTTATGTGATGCACACCTTTGCCAGAAAGCTCGAACATGCACACGCTTCGTCCAAGAATGTCGAGAATTTCGAGTTCCCCATTGTCCTCCGCAAGTTCGACATCTACTTCCAGTGTGGCATTAAATGGATTTGGAAACGCATTTTTCAGAACTGTTCGAGTAGGAATCGCAGTAAATTGAGATTCCTGCCATAATAAACGATATTTGCCGGGTTGTAACTCTGTGGATTGCATACCGAATATAGATACACTTGTATTATCTCCCATAATACATATTCCACCCAAACGGTAATCACTCTTGAGCATGAGATTTGTTGGTTCGAGTATTACAAGATGCCATTGGTCACCTTCAGGACGAACATCGGTCATAAGTTTTCCACCGGGACCATCAAAGGAAAAATATCCAAGTATAGGCTGTAATGGCAACACGGGAGGCATCGGTTCATCGAGACCGATATCGAAATCCGCAGTGGATTTTTCCGCTATCCCGAGTGCTAATGTCTGTCTTACTGTTCCACTCCATAATTCAAGCGGCATTTTAGTCTGCGCTTTTTGACGTTTTGTCTTCTTTAACCCACCATATCCATCATTTATAGATAATGTGCATGGCGTGAGGGCAAAAATCCAGTAGCCTAAGCGCGGTTCGAGTACATCCACTGGATAATACGCATAACTACCGGGAACCAGGGAAAATATGCAGTATGGAAGAATTGCATCCGCAGGTGATGTACTCAATGCATCGAGCGATACCGTTTCCGATATTCCACCAACAAGATTCCAACCCTCCTCGAGAACCAAATTCATCCGTTCTATAGACACACCGTCGTAAAATGCATAATTTTCATTCGCGAAGCAAAAATATCCTCTTCCAGGCATTAAATCCTCTGCAATAACATAGCTTCCAACAACAGGATTATATGAGAATATCTGGTCTGTAGGGAATAATTCAGCATTCGCCGGTACCGTGCCGGGAAGCGATATCATATTCCAACCGATTTTAAGCGGCATTGGATAACGATATACCCACGGCGGTCCGGCATACGTCGGATGTGTTCCGGCAGAAATAGACATCTCATCATACACAGCTCTTCCATCGATATACACGGTTGCTCCATTTAATGACATCGAAGTTACTCGAGCAGTATCGTCTATTACAAGTTGCAATCCAAAAGCCGGTTCGTTGTATGGCAGGCTTATAGTGCGATACTCATTTCCATCGAGAAGCCATCGTGCCGGGTCGTCCGGTAGAGAAGGGACATCGAGTGAATCCGTTCCGATTTCGGCTCCCTCATCGAATATCACTGATAGCTCCGCAATAAGCTCACCAACTTCAATCTCGACGGAACCCGCTGTTCGAAGTAGCGCCGCAGGTGAACCGCTGTAAAGTATCTTGATACTGTCTATCGACCATGCGGTATCCGTAGAATCATGCCAGTGTGGAAATGCAACATCGATGTGTGAGGAGATTTCACCGAACCAATAGAGATAATCGTATTGATTAAGCAGATTATGATATCCCGGCGAACCATCGATATTATCGGGTGGGTCTAAAGGATTGTGCATAATTCGGAAAGTATCGAGATTATCGACAGAATTGCCATATACAATATAGAAATACGCAGTATCCAAAACTGTAGTACTATCTGCTACTTCGCCATACGATTCCCAATGCACATATTGAAAATCTTCAATTTCATTGATTTTGTTCGAGTGCAGTATAGTTGTTTGGTTCAGGCTGTCCATATTGAAATCTCCAACATGCCATGCTTTTACACCTTCAAAGTAGTCGCTCATAAAAACATAATTCCCTGCAACGACTGTTTCCTGTCCTATATGTGTCGGCGGTGGACTCGATGGACATACATGTACAAGGTTTCCCGCTTCACTATAAATACGCAAATCCTGCCCGGATGGGCTTTCTAGAAGTCCGACCACAACATAGTCACCATACATCGATACACTATTGGGATATCCATTTATTGTATCCTGATGCCATACCGAATCGATACCTGTTCCAGGGTCGCTGACATCGATTTTATATAATCCACCACTACCCGCAGCGACATAAATGTAATCACCGTTCTTCGCAATGTCGTTCGCCTTGCCGGCAAGTCCTATAGTTGCCACCGGAGGATCTAAATCGGTAACATCGAGAACATAAAGCCCGAGATTCCAATGGGCGACATAAACATAACTGCCATCGACAATAATACTGTAGGATTCTTCACCATCGATTAGCGAGTCGGATAAAGTCCATGGCGAAATCTGATATTTATATACACCATCGGAATGCCCGATATATGCATATCCACCGGAAACATCGACATTATATGTTTGATATGGTACATTCCATGCATTTGAAACAGACATGCTCGTCGGATTGGATATATCCACCTGGAAAAAGTTTTCACTCGCTCTACCGGCACAACAAAGATAAAGATCTGTGCCATCGATATCCATTCCAAGCGCAGGAGTGAGTGCAGAACCGCTATAATCCGTAATTTCATCGCCGAATGTCATATCCGTTGGTGTGCCGACATCTATCGAAACAATACCATGCGATTGGTTGCTTGCAATAACATAGCCATTCGAATACTCCAAACCGATAGCTTCACCGGTGGGCCATCCTGCAGCTACATCGAACACATCCGCCCATTCCGATGCGGGACCTATTCCACCGGATGGCAATTTCAATATCTGAATTCCGTCGTTATCACATAC
>QNEG01000309.1 GCA_003645115.1 bacterium
AATCCAGAAAATATTTATTAAATATTAACAATTCTTGAAATTATGAAATCGGAGTGAGAATTTCGGGCATCTTATGGATATTGATTCCGGTTTCTTTTTATTTCATCAAAAGGGAGTATTTTGTGATTGTCCTCTCGCCGAGAGTAATAAAAACCGCAGATACGCGCAGATACACACAGATAAAGATTTCTCGTCTCTTCGTTCCTCGAAATGACATATCTAATATTTTTTCCATCTGTGTTTATCTGTGTCCATCTGTGGTAAATTTATATTTATTTCAGATAAAAATTGTCCCGACTAATCGGGAGTGTGTAGCAACCCTTTAGTTGCACGATTTTTATCAGATTGCTTTCTATTTTCAATCCTCGTAATGACAGTGTTAATTGAGTCTTTGAACACATTACTGGATTATTAATCAAAAAACCCCCACTTTTTGAAAGGTAGGGGTTGCGTATATTCCCAAAGGCAGGGTTTGCCTATATTCAGGGAAACTTAATAGCAATTTTTCTGAACTATCGAGTGATAGACATTCCCTTCACATTTACCATAAATTGATATACTATGGTGTCACCGTGTTGGGTGACCGAAGTTGGCAAAAGGACCTGTAGCCAGAGATTATCCGAGTATTGTTCTGCAGTGTGGGAACCATCATTTGGAGCGAGCCATCCGTGGCTGGGTCCGCCGAACCAACCATCTTTTGCATAGCGCCAGGAATCGATTATTGCATCGCTGGAGGTAAAAGTAACCGGTGGAGTAGCTTCATCATCGAAATGCCCTCGCAATGAAAATTGGTCATTTCCAGGGTCTTCTGTAAGTTCCCAATATGGCTGTCCGGTAGTAGTATCTATGGCAAAATTTGTTCCACTGAGTGCCAGTTCGATACTGTCCAGTGAAGTGTTTTCCACCAATAATACATCTCCAGATGTCATAGTAACAGTTTCACCGGGGTCGAAAGTATCCGATACCGCCCAGATTGCTGTATCACTGGTGGGATTATACACTCGAAACGACAGAACTATCGGTTTGTATATAACCCATTGGTCGTATGTGGAATGTGTATCCTCCTCGTTGGTGGCGAGGTCGTATGCTCTAACTCGAAAATAATATGTGCTGTCCTGTTTGACAGTAACCGGCGAAGTCGGACCGAACATAGCGGATGTGAATGTCACCCCAGTAAACCAGGTATTCCAGGCAGTGGAATCCTCTACGGCATATTCCACATCATAGTATCGGATACCCCAACCTTCTCCATCCTCGGTAGTGGTGTCCTCACCAGACCAAGAGATTAAAAACGATGGAGAATGTGTTATTGTATCTGTAGAATCGATTCGAGATATAGGCTTACGCAAATCCAATTCTACATATCGATAGCCGGGATATAGTATCAATGAACTGCCATCGGTAAGGAAAGTATCGGATGTAGTTCCACCATTGCCGATATTGTCAGCCAGTTTATATCCGGAAGTGATTCTGCCCTCGGGAAATTCTATTCCGCCATTGGACACAGTATGCCAGACAATTTGTAGGTCCGGTTGTGCCCATATCGAGCAAGCCAAAAGTAATATTACCACCAAAATCCATTTATTCATATCATCCTCCTTTTTTATTTCGAAATGGGTGGAAGCAATTTACTTCTACCCATTGTAATATTTCATTATGGCAATTGTCCTGGTTGTGCACCGGGATAGATAACTCCAAAAGAATTCGTATTAAATGCGCCAGCAAATACACCAGTGCCAGCGGGATTGTATGTATCCAGGACATTATAACTGGCTACCGATGCAGGAGTCGGTGATGCATCGTTCAAGTCGAATGTGCTGGTGCCATCGCCATTGTTAATAAGTGTATTTCGCAGAATTTGGCAGGTGGCATCGTCGATATAAATTCCATTCTGGCGATTACCTATACAGGAATTGTTATCTAATATGGTAGTTATACCGCCGCCGATCCAGATAGCATCGAGATTACATTCGCTGATTTGATTATCCTTAATAATCGATTCTGCCGCACCATCGATACGAATTCCAGTCCCGCCAATGCTCATTCCATCGATATCGTTGCCGATTACATCGATTTGAGTGCAGGTATCTGCATTGATGGCAAAAGTAACATTAGCCATAAAGTCATTGGACAATATAACACCGGATGCGTTGGTTCCGATTTCCACACCGATATTACAGTCGATGAAATGATTTGCTTTAATCTCGGCAAAACCGTTTTCGGTAACATAGATAGCTGGTGGTCCATCGGTGACAGTAAGTCGATTCGATTCGATATACGCAAAGGCATCAATACCGGTAATGGTTATAGGAGCGAAAATATCACAGCCATCGATATGAACCTCACTTAATCCACCTGGAGAAGGTTGAATATTCATCATACCATTATAGCCGATATTACAATCCGATATATTCCAATAGCCGAAACAAGAAGTAGGCATATTGATATTGCATTGTTCTACTTTCCCACCATCTATCATAGCGAGTGTATCGGTTCCACCCATATCATCGAAAGTGCAACTGTTAATGAATGTCGATGTTCCGCCTATTTGAGTGTTTCCGCTGAACCAGCATTGATTAGCAGTGCCATCGAAATTGACATCCAGGTCGAAATGTATAAAATATGCTTCGGCACCAAGATTGAATGTTAATACTGCACCTGCGGAAGTAGTTATAATTGTATTCTGCTGTCCCGAACCGAACAATACTACCTCGGTAGGAATAGTTGCATCGGCAGATAATGTGTATGTTCCTGGGGCGATTTTAATAATCGCCGGACCGGCACCAGCAGCAGCAATCGCAAAATCTATACTGGCAAAATCTGCATTATCAGGGGCAACAGTGATTACATTTGCGTTTTCCCAGTCATCACGATAAGTGCTGGCGCCAGCGCCACCGGCACCGCCACCACCGCCTCTAATATCGATACCCATATCTACATATACATCGCCGACGAAATATCCAGCCCAGTTGGTATCGCCGCCAGCTGCATAAGCATATATACCATAATTATTGCTTGTTCCACTGCCATTATCTGTCGCATAGGCATAGACACCATAATTCACACCATCGCCATAAACATCGCCCACGACTCCATAATTTTCTCCATCTCCGCCATCTACATAACCATAGACTCCATAATAATAGTCGCTTCCAGTGGCATAAACATCACCTTCGACACCGACATATCCGCCGACACCATAC
>QNEG01000310.1 GCA_003645115.1 bacterium
ACCCATATTCTTCGTCATATCATTTCGGAAACAGGTGAATCAGCGGGTGTAATTGGAACACTGGGATATGCTTTTGAAGACGGTGAACTGCAAAAAATGGCAATAACCACTCCCGGTGCGGAACAACTTTGGCGACTACTTGCAAAAATGCGAAAAAGAAAAATTAAAACTGTAGCAATCGAAGCATCATCACACGGACTGCACCAAAAAAGAACATGGGGATTACACTTCGATGCTGCAATTTTCACGAATCTTACACAAGACCATCTCGATTATCATGGAGACATGAAATCATACATCGATGCAAAGTGTATTCTATTCAATGAGCTTCCCGAATCATCACTCGCATTGGTTAATATCGATGACCCGTGTTCAAATAAAATCATTTCTGAGAATAATGGACGACTACTGACATATAGTATAAAAAATCCTAATGCGGATATCATTGCGGAACCACTGACCATGGATATACATGGTTCATCCTTTTCAATTCGTTCTCCCTGGGGAACATTCGATATGCAAACTTCGCTTCCGGGACGGTTTAATATTTACAATGTTACAGCTGCTGTTTCTGTCGCTTTCGAATATGGTTATGATACAAATGCTATTATTGAAGCAATAAGTAGGTTTAAAGGATTGAAAGGACGATTCCAAAAAATAGAATTAGGACAATCGTTCGCAGTAATTGTGGACTATGCACACACACCGGATGCACTGCGCAACCTGATACTCGCTACCAGAGAGTTATCCAATGGAAAGATTATAATAGTATTTGGAGCAGGCGGTGACAGAGACAATTCAAAAAGACAAATAATGGGAAAAATCGCAGCGCAATATGCAGATATCGTAATTGTTACATCGGATAATCCCCGCTCTGAAAATCCTATGGAAATTATTAGAATGATAGAGAAAGGTATTTCTGAGAATAAAAGACATTTAACAATTCCTGACCGACGGGAGGCGATATTCGAGGCGATACGAATCGCACATGATAACGATATCGTTTTAATAGCGGGAAAAGGACATGAGGACTATCAGATTTTTAAAGATAAAACAATCCACTTCGATGATGTCGAAGTGGCTAAAGAAGCTATAGGCAACTCCTTGTAAAGGTGTATGGGGAGGAACTCTCTCGGTTCGAGGGTTCCTCCCGCAATAAAACAATGCAACCTGAGCAACTTGGACATATTTCGACTCTTCTTCACGGAACGCTCGAACCAGACGAGGCATCGCGAGTTTATACGAGAGCTGTCTCCGTGGATAGCCGGCAGCTTAATCCCGGTGAACTTTTCTTTGCATTGATCGACGAGCGGAATGGACACGATTTCATAATGGATGCTTACACAAAGGGCGCAATAGCCGCGGTCGTCAACCATAAATTGGAAATCCCTATACCACAGATAATCGTCCGTGATACACTCGTCGCACTGGGACAATTAGCAGCCGCATATAGACAGGCTATCGCGCCAAAAACTGTCGCAATAACAGGTTCTGTCGGCAAAACAACCGCCCGTGAAATGATAGCGACCGTGCTGAAAAGTAAGTTTAAAACGCACAGCGCAAAACATAATTACAACAACTTAATTGGACTTCCACTCACTCTTCTCGATATGAACAAAGGAACAGAAATTGCAGTTGTAGAACTGGGTATAAATCAGCCGGGAGAAATGGAGCGATTGGTCGAGATTTCGCAACCGGATATAGCTTTGATAACAGCTATCGCACCTGTTCACACTGAAGGACTCGACGGAATCGATAAAATTCTTTCTGAAAAATTAAAAATAACAAATGGATTATCTTCCGATGCACCGTTGCTCCTTAATACAGATTTCCCAAAACTTGCGGAGGTAACCGAAACAGCACACAACAGGATAATAACCTATGCAATAGATTCCGAAGCAGATTTCCGCGCAAGCAATGTTCGATTTCGAGATGGTAAATCCTCATTTTCCGCGATGGATGTCGATTTCGAACTCGATGTTCTCGGTAAAGCTCCTATATATGCTGCTCTTGCTACAATTGCGACAGCCGATGTGTTCGGTATTTCCGCTATGGAAGTTGCACAGATATTGAAAAATTTTCCTCCGCAAATACACAGGATGCAGCTTTTGCAAGTAGGAAACATAAAAATACTGGATGATAGCTACAATTCGAGTCCCATCGCTTTGGCGGAAGCCATCGAGACTATGTCCAAATTAACTGCCCACCGTAAGATTGCAATATTGGGTGATATGTTGGAACTTGGAACATTTGAAGAACAATATCATCGTGAGGTGATTAAACTTTTATTGAAATACTCGATCGATGGCGCAGTGTTTTTTGGAAAATGCATGAAGTATGCATTTAATGAATCCAATGCCGCAGATTTCCCGGGCGGTTTATTCTGGAGTGATGATTACGACGACACGTTAAGGACAGCACAAAAAATAATAAAAGACGGAGATATGGTTTTAATCAAAGGCTCCCATGCGATGCAAATGGACAGGTTTGTGCATGATATTTCTATAGAATGGGAGGTGCAAGAAGATGAATCTTAGAAAAATATTTGTATCCATCGTTATATTTTTAGGCTGCGCGCTTTCGGTTTGGGGACAGGGTATGGCGATAACACTTGCTATGCGTCCCGCGAGAAGCAGTGTCGATGAGCGTTTTCTTATAGGACGATTTTTCTGGAAACCTCTTCTCGCAACACTTTTCGTTTCAGCAAAAGGTGCTATTATCCCCGGGGAAGAGCGAAAATACAATTTCGCTCCACCATTTAAACAAATTGTACAGAGAGAGAATAAATCCGTTAATCCTGAAAAGAAGGACTGATGTTCTATTATTTATTAAAACCTTACTGGGAGCACTTCATTCTATTTAATCTGTTTCGTTACATCACTTTTCGTCTCGTTATGGGTGCTACGACAGGATTTCTCGTATCATGGGCAATATGTGGTCCACTAATAAGATTTCTTCGTCATTTCCACTACGAAAGCCAGATTCGAGAGGATGTTCCCGAGCGTCACCTTCAAAAACGCGGTACGCCAACTATGGGCGGCATCGCTATAATTACAGGAATTCTTGCCGGAACTATGTTATGGGCAAAAATAGGCAATCCGTATATAGTAATGGCTCTCGTTGCACTAATTACAACCGGTATTATGGGATTCTTGGATGACTATCTGAAGGATATTCGTCAAAAACCAAAAGGT
>QNEG01000311.1 GCA_003645115.1 bacterium
GTATAAAACCCGCCAAGCTATAATATATTATTCTTGACTTCTCAAAATTTATCATTATAATATTAAAGTGGAGGGAACGAATATGCGCGATTTTTTATCGAAAAGTATTGGTGAGCCGAGAAGCTATCTATCTATCTATCTGCACTGGTAGTTTGTCGTGGTCCCCCCGATTGCCTCTGATTGGATTAAATCTTATGATGAAATGAAAAGTTTAAAAAATCAGGAGGCAAAAAAATGAAAAGGATGGTTTTATTTGGGATAATAGTGGCAATGGTAAGTATAGCAATTGGAGACGGGACGGTGAGAATGAGAACAGGAGTCGGGACTTGGAAAATTCGCAGAACTGATCCAGATGAAACTAAAACAGCAGAAATAGTTCCATCTGGAAATGAATGGGATGAAACAATGGGAGACCCTAATGCATGGAGTAAGCTTTATCTAGACAGAGTCAGATGGATAAGTTGGAATAGTAATGGCACGGATGATTATTTTGGACCGAGAAGTTATGTTTATACATCACCTAATTTCTATATACCTGATAAAGTTTCTCGAGCAACAATTTGGTATGCAGTGGATGATGAGGTAGAACTTATAGCGCTCAGAAGATCGACTGGACCGCTGGTTGGAGCAAAACCGGGAGAGAGTGGATTTCTAAATCTTCATCGTGCAGATTTCACGGAACTATTTAGACAAGCATACACGCGATATGGTGATGGACCTTACTATCTACAATTTTGGGTGAACAATACTTCATGGATACCATATACAGGAATTATTGCATATATTTCATTCGATTATGGTCTGGAAAAAATATTCGAATATACATTCAGGTATTGCCCAGGTTCACATTTTTGGGTGACATTTTCAATGCCATTCTATCATTGCACCGATGCAACCACTTTAGCAGATCTTTTTCCTGAAGCGGATGTTGCTCAATATACAACTAATGGGATCGATTATACTTATACAACTTCCCCGGATGAAGTTCCACTCGAAGGTGAAATATATGATGGACTAAAAACTTATACGCTGCTTCTTCATTTCGATCCCGATGAATGGGAAGATGCAGGTGGAGTATATCATTACGAAATCCCCGGTATTCCAATATATGAACAACGATATTTGGATTATACTACAAATGACAGATTTTGGTTCGGGACTGTGGATTGCGTTATCGATTATGAATACCCCGACGACTATCCCGATGGAAAAATGAGGCCATTATATACACATGAATGGAGAAATGCAGATGGTGGTGGTCATTACCTCACCACGACAACAATAACCGGTAGATATGGATATGCCGTTTATCCTGATGAAACGCTCGAGCTACCATACCATTTCGATTTAAGATGTAACCCGATGAAAAATGAAGGATTACTTATTGAGAATACTTTACAAACTATATCATACGACATTCCAAGTGAAATACTTACAGAATTAAATTCTATAGAAAGAGAACCACCACCAGACTCGACAGATATTATTGAATACCTTGCAGAATTGGAAAGGATGGAAAGACTCGGTCCAGATACGACAAAAGGACCTAAATGGATAGAACCAGGATTACATAAAAGAACTACTGATAACAAAAAACCCGATAAATTTTCCCTCTCCATCTTTCCTAATCCATTTAATAAAGAATGTAAATTAATCATAAGTTCCTCCGGAAATAGTGAACTTACAATAAAAATATTCGATATCGCAGGTAATCTTGTTAATACTTTAATACCTCATAAGCTCGATGACAATAATTATATAATAAAATGGAATGGGAATGATAGTAATGGAAATGAACTGCCCACTGGAATATACATAATTGGAGTAAGGTCTGGTGATTCTGTTATAAATAGGAAAGTATTCCTTATGAAATAATATTTGGATAATGGGGGGGCTCTCCCCCCATTTCAATTTTTTGAGGCGAAAACTATGAAAAAAATATTGATTTTAAATGTAATCGTATTAAGCATCTTATTCTCTCAAACATGGGAATTGAAATATAATTATCCTCTACATCGGACTTATGGAACAGATATCACCATAACCGAGCATAACAAATATGCTTGTGTGGGATACATAAAAGACACTCTCGGCTGGGAAAATTATCTACTATTGCAAGTAAATGATTCTGGCGAAGTAGAATGGGAAAGAACCTATGATGGAAGTGATGTATATAGTTTGAATGAATGTTATTCAATTTACCTGACTGAAAATAATGGTTTTATAATAGCAGCAACAAATGGGTTTCCAGTTCTTATAAGAACAGATTCTCTGGGTAATATAATATGGTTTAGAGAATATGATGTTACATCTGGACCTATGGCATCTGGAGTGTATGATGTTATACAAACTTCTGATGGTAATTTCGTTGCAGTGGGAACAAAGATAATGGATGGTATGTTTATAGTGAAAGCAGATACAAATGGAAATCCTCTATGGACTGGCTATTATGGTTTTACACCTTCCGATGATGCACTCGCTGTTATTGAAGACTACGATGGAAGTTATTTAGTAGTGGGTAGAACGGAGGGAACATTTATAGAAACATATCTTGGTAAAATTAGTGCGGATGGGGAAATTTTATTTCAGCGAATATATGGAGAATATTT
Source organism: bacterium (assembly GCA_003645115.1). Taxonomy (GTDB): domain Bacteria; phylum UBP14; class UBA6098; order B30-G16; family B30-G16; genus B30-G16. The sequence continues at coordinate 2,610 of QNEG01000311.1, forward strand.
TAGTATGGGAACTTCAATAATTCGAGTTAAGGTCGGAGAAAATAATGAGTATTTAATAGCAGGGACTATGTATGAAACAGATGATTGTGGTGCACCAGGGGATATTTTTCTTACGAAGCTAAATAACGAATATAATATTATCTGGGAAAGGACATATTCCTATACCACTGAAAGCGATGATTTTGGGATGTCTGTTCAACAGACTAATGATGGTGGTTTCATTATTGTTGGTTCAACACATCCGGATACTATGAGTTCCTCCAAATTATATCTAATAAAAACCGATGAATTTGGAAATCTCCAGTGGCATAGAGTATATGGCGATAGTGCTATAAGCCGGGGAGTATCTGTAAAACGAACCTCTGACAATGGATATATAGCTATAGGTCGTATTCGCGAAACACCCGAAGATACCACAAGGTTATACCTCGTCAAGACCGACTCACTCGGCGAGATAGACTGGGTAAGAGAAATCCCGAATAGACATGATGACATCTCCCTCTCCGTCTTTCCTAATCCATTCAATTCCTCTGTCGCCATCACGGTTTCTGGCGGTAGGGGTTTGGCAAGCCAAACCCCTACGA
>QNEG01000312.1 GCA_003645115.1 bacterium
TTGCGATATACGATATAAGGGGGAATTTGATTGCGACCCCCTGCTCTGCCGACAAATCGGCATCGCTTGTCCCCCTTGATAAGGGGGACAGAAACCGAGCGCCAGCGAAGGTTTCAGGGGGTAGTTGGACAAACGAGCAGAGCGTGAGCGGAGCGAGTAGGAGGTTAATCTGGCAACCCGCTCAATCAATATCCACCGGAGTGTATTTCATCGAGGCAACCACAAAAGACGGATTATCAGCAACCAAAAAAATATTGTATTTAAAATAGAAATCGCGTTCTTCAGCTTGCGGAAACCACAGATGAACACGGATGGGAAAAATTGTTATCCGAAGGGATGTCTCGAACCGTCGGGTTCGCGATTACCTCGATATTGACTCATTTCCCAGATTTTTTCTAATCCAGCCAATCCATTTCAATCTGGCAAATCTTGGTTAAATTTTATTTTACATTTCATCACAATACTTACACCGTGGCAGAGGATGTGATATTCCATATTTCCGAATAGAAATTTACTCTCCTATACCGAACACAGAAACCAGAAAAAAATCTTGCGCATTTTACATTGTTCGTTATTTTTGGACATATGTTCCAGAAAGTAGTCATAATTTCGGTTATACTGATAACGGTTCTCTGTTCAGCTCAGCCACTGGATATGGATAGATTGAAAGGGCAGAGCAAGCCGGATGATTTAGGAGTTTCCGGCAGCGCAGTTCAAACTGGGCTGCACAGGTTCAACGGGAAATCGAGCAATTGAAGAAAGCTCGCCAACTCGCCACTCAAAGATTACAACAAATTCAATATACTCCACTGGATGGAGTAATAGATGGCGATAAATATATACTCGGTCCTCACGACATAATCAGGATACAAGTATGGGCAGCGGTTACTATAGATGAAATGGCAGAGGTCACTCCAGATGGGATGATAGTGATACCCGGTTATGGCGCTGTGGAGGTCGGCGGAATTTCCTGGAATCAGGCAAAGCAAAAATTGACCGAAACTATTCACCAGGTATATAATCCCAAAAATTTCTCCATTACTTTGGCATCGGTTAGAATTTTCTGGGTGAACATTACAGGTGCAGTAAACCTACCTGGAAGTTATCAATTGGGAGCGACTCAAAGGCTATGGGATTTGGTCCAACTCGCCGGTGGCGCCGATGGTATCGCAGACCTATCCAATATAACGATATATAGAAAGACTGGTGAGACTTTGTCCGTGGATATCACCCCATATTTTTCACAAGGTGAAATATCTGCTAATCCATATCTATTCGGCGGTGATGTGGTGTTCCTACCGCCAGTGAGCAGCCAGACAGGAATGATTCAGGTTTATGGCACAGGTATTAGAAATGGATATTATGGATTAAATGGTGATGAAACTATACAACAACTTGCACAAAGATTGCGAGTGTTTACCCAACATTCCGATTTCTCCAATGTCCAGATACTGAGAGGTGATGATATAATATCGGTTAATTTGATGACCGAAAATCCTACACTTTTGGATGGCGATATGGTGATTTTTCCTACTCATCTCGATTCGATTATAGTAGGCGGTCTGGTAGTTCAGGGTGGAGCATATCCGTATTATCCGGAATTTTCCACTTATGCATATATCGCTATGGCGGGTGGTCCAACAGATAAGGGTTCTGAAAACAGAATTTCTATTTTTAGAAACGGGGAGAGAATAAAATTAAAACCAGGCGATATACTTCGACCGGGGGATGTGATAATAGTCCATCACAGCACATTCGACCGAGTAAAGGACTTTTTCGAGATGGTGGCGAGAGTAGTAAGCTCATCGATAACTATATATTATCTAATAGATAGGTTGACTAGATGAACGAAGATGTAAACTATACAATATTCGATGCTATTCAGCATATCGGAAGGAGATTGTGGCTGATAGTAATACTTCCGATAATTGCAGGAATACTGGCTGTTTGTATCGGTTATCTATTACCCAAATGGTATCGTGCTGAGGCACAAGTCTTACCGCCTTATTCATCGAGGGGAATCGCATCCAGTATGCTGAGTGGAATAGTGGGTGGAGTTATGGGATTGGGTGGAGAGGGCAATTTTGAACTACCATTTATGGTTTCTCCGACAGATTTATGGGCTGCGGTAGCCAAATCCACGGGTATCGCAGATTCTGTAATAGCAAAATATGATTTGAAGCAACGCTATGGTGCGCGCAATATGTATTTCGCTCGAAAGTATTATCTCGAACACTTGTATGTAGATATTTCACAGGAGGGCATTCTGACTATCGGTTATGAGGATTACAATCCGGATACTTCTGCTATGATAACCAGCACCATAGTCCAATTGTTAGATAAGACATTGCGAAAGGTTCATACTACCAGTGCACACAGGACTCGCCAGTTCCTCGAGGATAGGATTGCACAATGTGAGAAAGAATTGGAAAAAGCCGAACAGAAGCTAATAGATTTCCAAAGAGAACATAATGCGATTTCGCTGGAGGACCAAGCTAAAGTAGCGGTGGAAAATGTGGCGCAATTGTATGCGCAACTTTCATACCTGGAAGTGCAGATAAATTCGTTGATTAGAAGTGGAGTGCAATATTCTCCGGAATTGTCTCAATTTCGGGCTCAAGCAAATGAATTGCGTAGAAAAATAAAAGAGTTGGAGGCAAAAGGCGATACGCTGATATTGGGGATTCCGTTAAATCGATATCCCGACCTAATCGCAGACTATGCACGGTTGTATCGAGATATGAAGGTTCAGGAAATCGTGTATGAGTTATTGAAACAACAATACGAACAAGCGAAAATAGAGGAGCAGAGAAGCACTTCTACACTTCACATAGTTAGTTCGGCGACTCCGCCGGAAAAAAAATATCGTCCCAAGAAAGCGATTATGGGAATTGCCACCACTATGGGAGCATTTATCATTATTTTTCTGTGGGTTTTATTGGAGGGATATCTGATAAATCTTCGTCGATATGCACCATCACAGTATGAGAAAATTACATCATTGTGGCGAATGGGGAAAAAATAAATATAATCAGTGATTATTCTCCAAATATTTTGCCATTTAGGGATTTTATATTTGCGGCATCCAATAACAATGCCTCGAATTTTTCTGCAGTAGCATCCCAAGAATAATATTTTTCTGCTATTCGCAATGCTTTCTGGGACAA
>QNEG01000313.1 GCA_003645115.1 bacterium
ATTATCAATAATAAGTATAATAGTTATATGAAAATTATTTTCAGAATAGTGTATAGTATATAATAAAGGGGGGGGGCAGAAGTCCGCCGAGACGCCTTCGATTGAAAACTATTGTGTTTATTCGATGTGATGGGATGTAAGTAAACAATTGGAGGTGCGAAAATGAAGAAGATATTATTTGTAATTTTTATTATCGCATTTGTTATAGACATAACTTGCGGAGCTGGAACTTATCGTATATTTACTAATCAAAGCGGTCCATTAGATCCCGATTCGGACTGGATGGTTGAAAGAGTGGACCCTCATTCTGGTCCCAAATATGCGCAGGCGGTTCCACAGTTTGGTTATTGGAACGATTGGGATGCCATTATGGGAGGACATGGAGAACGACCTGTACCATGGGAAAGAATGTATGAAAGGGAAGATGCTCATTGGATAAGCTGGACAGAGTATGGACGGGATAGCTATACGCCTGATCCAGAAGACCCGGAAACATGGAAATACTACTGGTATTATTCTCCGGCATTCAAAATGTATGATAATATATCGAGAGCAACGATATGGATTGCTGCTGATGATGGTGTGGTTAGCGCCAGACTTCGAAATGTGACGACGGAAGATACTTATTCTCTGGGGATTTCGATGACGGGCTATAATCGCCTGCGTCGTTTTGATGTAACAGATTTGTTCAGGGCGCGAAGCGAAGGAAGCACCGACCCACCATATCAAATGGAGTTCTTTGTGGTAAACAGTAACATACAACCTACTGGAATCATAGTATATATGTCTTATGACTATGAAGAAGCCGAAGGAGAACCAACAGATTTTACTTATATGCACCAACCCACTGGGCTTGAGGATTGGTATTATACCTCTATGCCATTCTTCGCTGAAGACGAAGATGCAACCCTGAGTTCTCTTTTCCCAGATATTGAGGCTGCACAAATTTACGATTCAGAAACTAATGTATGGCGGGCAATTGATATTGACCGCTCGTTGACGGGAACTTTCGGCGATACTATGCGAACCTATACCTTTGGCATAATGTATGAACATGGTTGGCTACATACTCCCACCATTTCCGGTTATCCAATTTATGAACAACGATATCTTGACTTCGTCAATAATAATTCTCTATACCTGGGTTCTGTTGACTGCAATATATCTTTTTCCGGTTCCGATGCAGAAGATACGCCCGATGAAAAAATTCTTTCGACCTACACATCATACTATTGGGGAACAATATTGGGACCGGGCTGGTATCATCCTACACCAACTGTTAGACCACAATATGGACATTCAACAAGACCTAGAAATTTCACTCCGCCCGATTATGATTATTCCCTTCCATATTCGCTCGATATATACTGCAATGAAGATTGGCTGGATTGTGGGGAAGACGAACTCAAACCACCTGTAATCTTCGAGCATTCTGAGGAGGAAGTTGAAGAGCTTATCGAGCTAAGTAAATCTCTTCCACTACCACCCGATACTGCAGAAATTCGTGCATATCTTGAAGAACTTGACAGGCGTTCGATGCTGCCGCCGGACCCATCGGGAATACCACATGAAGAAAATGCTGAGTTTGGGAAAAGAAGTCAGCAAATTGGAAATGCATCAAGTGAATTCCATATATCCACCTATCCATCGCCATTTAATTCTCAATTGTTTATTTCTATCAACATTCCCAACGATGATAATGTAACGATAAATATTTATGATATATCCGGGAACCTGATTCGAAATATCTATTCCGGAAGCATTTCCATGGGTATGCATCATTTTAAGTGGAATGGAGAAAACAATCGAGGGAAAACGATGCCCAATGGAATATACTTTATCCGTGTAGATTCTTTCAGAATAACAGCCCAGTCACGGGTAATACTGATGAAGTAGAATATTAATAATTCAGGGGGAGTATATCGCTCCCCCTGAATGGAAGAGGCAAGACATGAAATCACTTTCTTCAATAGTTATAATCGTGTGCATATTCATACATTTATTCCCTGCACATAGCCAGTACTGGGAACGTACTTATGACATAGATGACCAAAGTGACAATGCATTATCAGTGACTTCAGCTTCGGACGGAAGAATAATAATGGCTGGCGACACGTTTCTAAATCCTACTATCCCACATTGCGCTTTGGCGATATGCACAGATTTGAATGGAGATATTTTATGGGCTTACACCTATGAACCGGATGACTGCTTTTCCAGTGATTTCAGGTCGGTTATAACCCTACCCGATGGCTTTCTTTTCGCTGGCGTAACAACTATCGGTCACCCCAGTCTTACCTATCTTGTTCGTACAAACGAATATGGTGATACTGTATGGACACGCATTTACGGAACCGAAGACGAACTCCACCAAGGCGGCAGTATTGCTATATTATGGAATGGTGGTTTCATTGGAATCTGGAATAATTGGGAAGGTGAAGTTCTTTATCGCTTCGATTCACATGGAGATTCCCTGTGGGCGCGTGTTTATTCAATTTCCGCTTTCACTAAAATTATTGTTACATCTGACAGTGGATTTGTGATGTCGGGAAGTGCTTATATGGTATCCGTTTTCTCCGCTGCAACACTTACACGCACTGATTCTCTGGGTAACATCCTATGGTTCCGTACATTTACTCCGGGAACGGCGAATGTATTTTACTCCGTTGTCAGAATTCCCGACGGAGGTTTTATTGCAGCGGGTTACACGGTTGATGAAATCTTTGGAGACCCTCCTCCTCATAAAGCGTTTATCGTTAAAGTGAATGAGGAAGGCGACACAATATGGACTCGCCAGTATGGAAACGAGCATATAACTATTTTAAGTTCACTTGTATGTACTCAAAATGAGGAATATGTATTTGCAGGTTATACAGGTGAAGGATATGATGAATACGATGTATGGCTTCTTTGCCTTAATGAAGATGGAGATAGTCTTTGGGCACGAACCTATGGCGACAGCGCAGATGAATCGGCAAACTCTATTGCTATTGCACCAGATGGTGGATATATAATTGCAGGTACAAAACGGTATGGAACACACGAATCCGATATCTATCTCATCAAGACCGATTCACTCGGCAATGTCGATTGGATTAATGAAATACCGCAGAAACCGCAGGACATTTCTCTAAAAATCTCTCCCAATCCATTCAAC
>QNEG01000314.1 GCA_003645115.1 bacterium
ATAAGAATGTTCCGGATGATGGCAATTCGGATGGTTGCCAGCCGATAGAGTATTCGGCGAACGATGTGTCCAGATTCATCGCATAAGCAATCCATATTACCGAATCTTGATATGAACTTCGAATATCGCGAGAAAGCTGCGTCCATATAGTATCCTCGATATAGAAATAGAAACTGGATGCACCAGGTGGTGGTGGAGCATATAAGTAATCCAATCCCATATCGAAATAATCAGTTCCAGCCTCATCGGTTCCAAAAGTGATACTGCTACTTAAGCTATCGTCCTCGAATGGATATATATACAGATTCAGATTAGCCAACCAGTCGGGAGTGGGATAAAAACCGGTATTGAAATATCCCTCGATTAAAGTAGAATTCGGTGGTTCGGCTAAATCTGCAGCCGAGAGAGTCCAATCGATTCTGCTGGATGGCGTAAATCCTGTATCGGGAGAATAAACGATATACACATAGGGTTCAGTTTCGGTAATGGAACACAAATCAGAAACATCTTCTCCCTCCACAGTTAAAATAATGGATGAAACATCAACACCGGTGCCATAATCAGATATGATAATGTTTAATTCAGTTTCCGGCGGGATACCGGCAGCGCCGATTTCGGGAATACTGCTGACCAGATATGGTGGTTCCTCATCCGGTGATACTGGAGTAGATTCGCTTATCCATATCCATTCTCCCACCGTGATTTCCAATTCGTTGACATCGGACATAGAATACCATTCGGTTGGTTCATCGGGTGGAAATGCCGATGCGATATACAATTCGACACCATCGGGAATATCATATAAATTCCAGCTTGCCCAAACCGTAGTTCCAGGATTACCCATCCGCACAATCCATTCGCTTTCCACGCTGGAAGAACGAATATCTCGCTTCAGCATACTGAATTCATACTCAGGGTCAGCCAATGGAAAATATGCATAAAATTCACCTGGGACTGGACCTGGGAAAGGCACATCGAATTCGGGGTCGAACAATTGTGAAGCGTCCTCGGCCACACCGAATGAAAGTGGGAATTCTACAGTATCGGCTCCTGCACTAACCGTATTCATAACTATGGGAACCTCCCACAGAACTGGAGATGGAGCTCCCGAAGTAGTGAAACTAAATGAATAATTCACATAATTTGGTTCTGCTCCGATATCGGCAGCGGAAATGCTTACGGTAATCATCGATTCGGTAGGGAATCCTTCAGCGGGTGAATATCGAACTATCCATTGATTTCCCTCACGCTGAACAGTAGCCAAAGAGGTGACATCGACCGAATTTACTTGCAATTCAATCGATTCCGGGTCGATACCGGTTTCATCATCGGTGAGAGTAATTTGAACCACAGCATCTGTGGGCACAGATGATGCGCCATCTGTGGGATATGTGGAGACCACATAAGGCGGATTGTCATCCTCGCCGGAAGTAGCTGGAGTAAAACTAATCCATAAATAGTCGCCCGGATAGTATTTGATAAATGAATTAGTGGTCATACTAATCCATTCGACTGGTTCCTCGGCGAATGTTCCCAGACCCACAAAAGCGTTTCCAAGTGGGATATCTGCGGGATCCCAAGATGCAGTTACCGAATCGAAAGTTCCACCAGCTGTGGCTTTCCAGAGATGTTCTATAACTGTATCCTGCCGGATATCCTCGGACAACATAGTCACATAGGGATTAGTAGGGTCATCCACCGGGAAAAATGTATATAATCCCGATGGGGGAATCAGGGGATAATTTTCATCGATGCCGAAATCGTATCCATCGGTAGCATCGGGATGTAACCCCCATTTTAATGTTCTGGTGGCGGTTCCATCGGTAATCTGAACCTCCACTTTCCATGCGACACCAAACACCACCAATGGAATTATCAATAGAATTGCCCACGACAACTTTCGCATCATAACCTCCTTGATATTATTTTCATCGACTGAAAAATTATTATTTTCGATATAACATTACTTCGCTAATGTCGATATTACCACTTCCAGGACCAGCCCAAGTAATAGCATACAATGGGTCATTTCTGCCAAAAAATCCTGGGATAAAAAGAACAGAGTATCCACACTGATTTTCCTCGGAAGCACCATTTAAGTGATAGATAGGTTCGAGTGAAGGGTTTTCACCGCCAGCGTAGAATTCTACTCTTCCGGCGTGATAGTGTCCCGCATCGGTATATGGCGCTCCGATAAAAATATCATTTATGCCATCGCCATTGAAATCACCGGCGGAAGAAACTGAAATACCGAACATAGAATTTCTGTGTGAACCGAGATATTTTTTAATCGGTTCATTCCTGACCGATGTTCCGCCTGCGAATAAATATGCGATACCGATTCCACCTGGTCCGCCACCGGGTGCGCCAATTAAGATATCGGGAATTTTATCACCGGTGACATCACCCGGATTGCAGATTTGATAACCCATTTGCTCACGAGAGACAGTGCCCATAAATTTTACTACAGGTTTTTTACTAATAACATTTCCGCCAGCGTATAAATAAACTATCCCTGCATCGTTTACATTTTCTACATCGGCATAAACTGAACTAACACAAAAATCGGCGATACCATCGTTGGTAACATCGTTCAATCCTGATACTTCGGTGCCGTAAGAGTCGCCGGAATTTTCACCTTGTATAGTGAGAGCGGGTTTGGAGAAATCTTCTCCGCCCAGATATAAATATATCATTCCGGCGTATTTTCTTCCAGCATAGGGAGCGCCTATCAGAAAATCCAATTTGCCATCGCTATTGAAGTCGTATCCACCAGCGATAGCGGTGCCGAACCAATCGTTAGCGCGCTCTCCGGTCAATGTAATATCCGGTTCGCTATCCAATTCGTCTCCGCCGTAATATATATATACTTTTCCTGCATCGGTTTCGTTTTCATCATTTTTGTTAGCGCCGATTGCAAAATCATCATAACCATCGCCATTTATATCTCCCAATGTGGTGGCGCTGACGCCAAAATGGTCACCGTTATTTTCTCCGGTCAACACTAAATCCGGTTTATCGGGAATTCTATTGCCGCCGAGATATATATAAACCTTTCCTGGATAGTTTTTTGAGGTATAACTACCCTCGGCACAAATCAGTAAATCATTGAATCCATCACCATTTATATCTCCCGCAGAAACCATAGTAATAC
>QNEG01000315.1 GCA_003645115.1 bacterium
CAATCGAACCGCAATGAAACAACGAAAACCTTATTTCAATTTTTCAGGATGAACTATAGGTTTTTTAATAGATATTCTCGCATCTATTTTTTTAGGTAAGTAATTTTTGCCAGCGGAAAGTAATATAGTAATATCTCTTCCATAGTATATCCTCGGTTAGCCATCACAGTAGCACCATCCTGACATAACCCAACTCGGTGTCCAAATCCATCGCCAGAAATTGCTATGCTATCACCAACCACCTGGAAAGTAAAGGTAGGGCTTTTAATTGTTCCCCAGTCGAAAATATTGACCAGTGTATCCCATAATTCGAATGTAGTGATATACTTTCCCACATATACCGAAGTGTCATTTTGGAATTTCCATCGAGAGAAAGGAATATCGAACAATGTGTCCAGCCGAGAGGATTCTACATTATATTGCCAGTGTAATGGTGAGCAAAATGAATCGGGCACTCCCACCGACCATTGCGCTGATACTCCCCATACCTTTTCCGCAGGAAGTGTATTCCCACCGCAATTGGCGGTTATTGTTGCTGGAATTATTACATCATTATATGTCAATACCAAATTTTTAGTGTTTTCCACAGCTTTTCGATATTTTCTGGGGATACTCTGCGGTTTGCATAACAATGCGCAATGAGTCCTATCGCATACATCACAGTTTTTATGGTGCTTATATGATAGTGCGAAACTTCTCAATATTACTGCGCCGGCATCGAGTGCCGATTGTGGCGTATTAGATGGAAATTCTCCCAGCAGAGTCAGTAAGAGCCAGTCGTCCAGATGAATTTTTGCGAATATCTGTTTCCCCACGCATCCGAATACTCTGCCGATGAGCATTCTTTCGGTATTTCCATCGGATATATAAAATTCGCTATTGCAAAGAATGTCGAATTTTTCACCATATTCGAATAGAAAAGAATCGATTATGGATGGAGAATCATTTATATACAATCTATCGCCTAATGATTGGACAATTATTTTATCTATTGGACGACGCCAGAATAAACATACCGAAATAGAATCATCTGCTCGAACCCATACGGACATAAAAACTATTATAATGCAGATATATGGTAGCAGTGGATTAAATGCAAGACTAACAATAATATGCCTATCGCTATTTATGGAAATTCCCCTTAATATAATTCGATATTATCGAGTTTCCTTGTGCACAGTATGTTTCCTGCAACGAGGACAATATTTTTTCAACTCCAATCTATCTGGAGTATTTTGTTTGTTTTTCTCGGTAATGTAATTCCGAGACTTACATTCTGTGCATGCCAGTATGAGATGGCTTCGTTTGGCTTTGCTTTTCTTAGCCATATTAAATCACCTGAAAGAGTATGGGGAACCCCACCAAATGAGATTCCCCCTTCATATTAATTATTCTATAATTTCAGTTACTACACCAGCTCCGATAGTCTTTCCGCCTTCACGAATGGCGAAACGAAGTCCCTGTTCCATTGCGATAGGGGAAATAAGCTCCACAGTCATTCCATCCACATTGTCGCCGGGCATAACCATTTCGCGTCCCTCGGGAAGTTTGATGGAGCCGGTGACATCGGTAGTCCGGAAATAGAACTGTGGACGATAGCCTGTGAAAAATGGGTTATGGCGACCACCCTCTTCTTTTTTCAGCACATAGACCTGTGATTTGAATTTAGTATGAGGAGTAATAGTGCCGGGTTTTGCCAATACCATACCTCTTTCCACCTCATCCTTGTTGATACCGCGAAGTAATACTCCCACATTGTCTCCAGCCTCGGCATAGTCCAATATCTTTCTGAACATTTCCAGGCTGGTAGCGACAGTCTTTCGAGTATCTCGGATACCTACTATTTCCACTTCATCGCCGGGATTGATTTTTCCTCGTTCTACTCGACCGGTAGCTACAGTCCCGCGTCCAGTGATGGAGAAAATATCCTCGATTGGCATAAGAAAAGGCTTTTCCACATCTCGAGTAGGAGTGGGAATATACTCATCCACTGCCTCGATTAGTTCTGCGATTGGCTTAAAAACTGGATCGTCTATGGATACATCTTCCTGGAGACCTTTATTCATCGCATCCAACGCACTACCGCGAATTATGGGAATTTCATCTCCGGGGAAATTATAGTTGGAGAGAAGTTCTCTTAATTCCAGTTCCACTAAATCGAGCAATTCTGGGTCGTCCACCATATCGGTTTTGTTCATAAATACGACGATAGCGGGCACATTAACCTGTCTTGCCAGCAGGATATGCTCCCTAGTTTGAGGCATCGGACCATCCGCAGCAGAGACTACCAGTATGGCGCCATCCATTTGAGCTGCACCGGTAATCATATTCTTGATATAGTCGGCGTGTCCCGGACAATCGATATGGGCGTAGTGCCGGTTCTCTGTCTCATACTCCACATGAGCAGTGTTGATTGTGATACCCCTCGCCTTTTCCTCGGGTGCATTGTCGATTGAATCGAATGTAGCCACCTGAGCCAACTTCTTGCGGGAAAGATACATTGTTATCGCAGCGGTCAATGTAGTCTTTCCATGGTCGATATGACCAATAGTCCCAATGTTAACATGGGGTTTCGTCCTTTGGAACTTCTCCTTTGCCATTTTTCCTCCTTTGTTTAGGTATTTGTTTTCTAACCTAAAAATCTTTCATACAACGAATACAACATATTTCCTAAAAATCCTCTTCCACTTCTATGAGAACTTTTATTATCATCATCGAACTCGAGTGTAATACCTTTCTCCGCCATCACCTGAACCGCTCGCTTATCCCAATATTCAGCAAATGCTTGAATTTTTTCCAATTCGCCTTTGTCCAGCCAAACTCCGCAACCCGCCGGGCAATGGTCGATGATTATTCCCGATGAGTATGAATAGTTAATTTTATCGCATTCCGCATTACAAATAGGGCATCGAATATCTTTTGTCAATACTTTTGTTTCCACAGTCTGTGGAGTCACATTTTTTTCTACTTCCTCAAAATATTCACCGGGCATTTTTTTTTCTTTTCGTCTTACAATTTCACCCAGTTCATTCCGATTTACCCAGCAACCATGGTCTCGAGGGCATTTTAAAATATATATCCCCTCATATTCCACTCGTTTGAGGGAGCTTCCACATCTTGGGCACTTTATATTCATAGTTATATAAGTTTAATA
>QNEG01000316.1 GCA_003645115.1 bacterium
AATGGGCATCCTTCGTTCCTTGCCAAACGCCTTTGCGGTAATTTTTATTCCCGGTGGCGATTGTCTCCGCTTGAATTCTGCTCTATCCACCATATTGGCAACTTCACGAACCAGGTCTATCTCATACCCAGTTTCCTCCACTATTTCTATTATCGACATTTCCTCCTCGATATATCGATGTAAAATTTCATCTAATATTTCATAAGGCGGTAATGTATCCACATCCAGTTGTTTTTCTCGCAATTCTGCCGATGGAGCGCGCTGGATAATTCTGTTGGGTATCAATATTTTCCCAGCGCTCTGGTTTTTCCATTTCGCCAGTTCCCACACCATAGTTTTCGGAACATCCTTAAGGACTGCAAAACCGCCTACCATATCACCGTAAAGTGTTGCATATCCAACACTCATCTCGCTTTTGTTTCCGGTGGCGAGCACCAGATGTCCAAATTTGTTAGATAATGCCATCAATATATTTCCACGAATTCTGGACTGTATATTTTCCTCGGTAGTATCGAATTCCTTTCCATCGAAATAGGGATTTAACAACTCGATATGCTTTTCATATAGCTTGTCGATTTCTATGGTTTGGAAATTTATTCCCAGATTTTCCGCAACCTTTTTAGCATCCTCATAACTTTGAGACATAGTGAATTTGGTGGGCATAAATACTGCATAGACATTTTTTGGAGCGATAGCATCGGCTGCCAGTGTCGCAACCAGCGATGAATCTATTCCGCCGGAGAGACCGAATACCACAGATTTAAATTTATTTTTCGCGATATAATCACTCAATCCGATAACCAGCGCTGTCCAGATTTCTGCTGGGGGTTCCAGCGTATCCGCTATAGTTGTTTCCAGTGAGGGAATACTATCGGGAGAAATATAGGGTATTTCCACTATATCCACAGGATTTTTACCAGTTTGGAGTATATGATATTTTTTTCTATCCCGGCGACGAGGGTTCTGCAATCTCTTCCTGAATATATCATCTACATTTATATCGGCAATCAGCAATTGTTCCTGAAATGGTTTTGCTCGAGCGATAATTTCGCCCTCGGCATCGACCACGAATGAATAGCCATCGAATACCAATTCGTCCTGTCCGCCGACACAATTTAGATAAGCGATTGCCACCATATTATCTTGCGCACGAGTGGAAATCATCTGTTCTCGGATGCCTCGTTTCTCACGGTCGTATGGCGATGAATTTATATTTATTACCAATTCACAATCTCCCAATAGTGCTTGAGTAGAAACCGGTCCCTCGGAATGCCAGATATCCTCACATATTCCCAATCCAAATCGAAAACGCGGGGTCTCATAAACTGGAATTCTATCTCCCGATGCAAAATATCGTTTCTCATCGAACACGCCATAATTGGGCAGGAATATTTTGCGATATGTATTCAGCACTCTTCCCCGATGGACCACAGCAGCGGAATTATAAGCATCATCATCCATTTCCGGGAATCCTATTATAATAATGGAATTGACCTTTGCAGTTTTTCGAGCGATTTCATCTACTGCTCGCCCGCAATCGGTTAGAAAATCCAACTGCAACAATAAATCCTCGGGGGGATATCCACAAACTGCCAGTTCCGGGAATGCGATTATATCTGGCTGGAATTCCTCCGCCTCATTCACATAGTGGATAATCTTTTTTGTATTGGCATCGAAATCTCCCACCGAGGTATTTATCTGTGCCAGAGCCACTCGTATTGTTCGCATCCAATTCCTCCTTATTTTTTCCGCACCCGATAAATTTATCATTATTTTTATAGTATAGCAAAGAAAATATGAGAAAATATAATAAAATTTATGACAATCGATTAGAATTAGTGATTCTTTTCCCTATACGAAGAACATATAGAAAGCTATTTACTCACCATCTCGCCGAAAATTTTTTATTGCGTGCATCATTCAGATATTTATATTTTTTTGCAGATTGATTAGAAAACTGCCGAGAAAATGGAAAAGAAAACTTAAATAAGGAGGAGAAAATGAAAAACAAATTATTAATTGCTCTGCTTGTTTTTGCCCTTATGCTGCTGGGGGCAGGAATACTACTATCCGGTTGCTCAAAAGATGAAAATGACGATGATAATGGCGATGGCGATGATTTTGTGATAACCATCGTGCAGCCTGCCGAGGGCGATACTATTATTGGCACACTATTAATTCGAGCAGAATGCGAACCAACTCCTGACTATGTCGAATTTTATGCCGATACATTTAGTTTCGTCGTGGATAGCATATCACCATATCAGGCAGAATATGACATCTCATTATATCCATCGGGTGAATTTCAGGCTTCCGCAATTGCTTACTGGGAGGATATATATCGTGAGGATGAAGTTCAAGTATATATCGAGCATATCGAATGCGATTCTACCGCGCCGGTGGTGCTCAATGGCGACACAATACCAGAATGGAGAATAACGCGCGACACCACAGGATGTGTGATTGAAATAGATTTGTCAGAGATGAGCATTTCCGACCCGAATTGCCTTTCGGGCATCGAACTATATCCGACACTGCAGGTGCTCGACCTTGGAGACAATAATCTGACCAGCATAGACCTGTCGCCGTTATCCTCGTGCACAAATCTGTTGAATCTTAAACTTGATAACAATAACCTGACCAGCATAGACCTGGCACCGTTGGCGTCGTGCACAAATCTGCAGAGGCTCTACCTTTATAACAATCAACTGACCAGCATAGACCTGGCACCAATATCATCGTGCACAAATCTGCAGAAACTCTACCTTGGGGGAAATGACCTAACCAGTATAGACCTGTCCCCGCTATCATCGTGCACAAATCTGCAGGGGCTCTACCTTTCATGCAATAACCTGACCAGCATAGACCTGTTGCCGTTATCCTCGTGCACAAATCTGAAGGGGTTCGATCTTTGGGACAATAATCTGACCAGCATAGACCTATCACCGCTAACCTCTTGCACATATCTGCAGTGGTTCTCCCTTTGTGCCAATAGCCTGACCAACATAGACCTGTCACCGCTGGAAGCGTGCGCAAATCTGGAGGGGTTCTCCCTTTCTTACAATGACCTAACCAGCATAGACCTGTCGCCGTTATCCTCGTGCACAAATCTGTTGAATCTTAAACTTGATAAC
>QNEG01000317.1 GCA_003645115.1 bacterium
GAAAAAGTTATCCAGGCAGTGGAAAAACCGAAACAGGAAATAGAAGCGGAAATCGAACAAGCGGAAATAGAGGAAGTTGCAGAACCCGAAGTCGAGGAAATTGCAGAAGAAACCAAAGCTGAAATCGAGGAAGAATCGGCGGAACCAGAACCACAGAAAGCAGTGGAGACAAAGGAACCCGAAGCAGTCGAAGAAACAACTCCAGCGGAGAAAAAAGAAGTGAGTTCAGAAACAAAACCGCCAATCGAAGAAAAAGCCGAGGAAACCGAACAAGTAAGTTCATCAGAAAAGATTGTGGATGAGACCAAACAACCGGAATCAGTAGTGGAATCCGATGAAGCGAATTTGCCTGAAGAGAAAAAGGAATCTGCGGGAATGACCGACGAAATAATATCGCCAGCAGAGGTAATCGAGGAAGAAGCAGAAGTAGAGTCCGAGGAGTTGGCGGAACCAGAAAAGAAGGTGGATACAACAATCGAACCAGTCGAGGAACCCGAACAAGTTCCCGAGGCGGAGAAAAAATCAGAATCTGAGGAAACCGAGGAATTGAAAACGGAAGCGGAGGAGTTAGAATCTGAAACGGATATCGAGGAAAAGCCAGCGAAACAAGAAGCGCCCGAGGAGAAAAAAACTGAAATAAAAAAAGAGAAACAAGAAGTAGAAATTGAGGGAAAGGAAGAATCTGAAGAACATAAAGACTCCGATACCTCTACCCCAAATAAGCAAACCGACTAAATTCGAGTTGTAGGGCGGATTATTTGATATAAAAATATGGCTCGATTGAATTACAACATAAGGCATTGTAGTGGCGATAATGTTCCTAATCGATACTAATTATATTTATAGAAAACAGGATAAAGTTTAGGAGACTGTAGCAAACATAGTCTTACATTTTATCGGAATTTCCTTTCGGAAAACTTCACATTTAATTTAAATACCAGCGAAATTATGATGGAAACAAAGTAATCGATGCAAAATTGTTTTGCTTACCGAGCATTTAGGAATTATTTTATTTGATAATTAACTAACTATAATATCGGAGAGTAAGATGAGCACAAAAAAAATAGTCACCATTATAATTGTGGTAGTAGTTGCTCTGGCAATAATTTCTGCTGGTGTGACTTATGTAATATATCGAGCTGCAAAGAAGCATGTGGTCGGTAAGATGGACGAAGTAAAACAGGAACTGACCAAGAATTTAATTCCTGCTCGAGAAAAACTGTTGCAATTGTGCCCTGAAAATTATGATACCACCAGATTGGCGAATGCATTCGATGAGTATATCGGGGCTATCCAGGCAGATAGACTTCGAATGCAAACTATGCAGGAAGAATTGCTTCCATATCTCGTAGCGGTTATTCAGGATGGAAAATTTACTGCGCAGGAGGCTGATTCTCTGGCGATTTTATTTGAAAAATCTGTTCGTAAGTGAGCTAATTATTTCATAAAAAACTTGCTTTTATGCTTATGATGAATATAATCCATAGAGACGGGCGGATAGCTCAGCCTGGTGAGAGCGCCTGCCTTACAAGCAGGAGGTCGGTGGTTCGAATCCACTTCCGCCCAAATTTATTAAATTCTATCTGTTATGAATGATGAATCGCAGACATATCAATCCAAGGAAATTCCTTATGAGGAACCAGATGCGGTAGAGAGAGCAATAAATGTATTCAAACAGCTTCCTGGTATCGGCGATAGGACTGCCAGAAGAATCGTTTATTGGTTAATCAGCACCTCAGGGGAGCAAATAGATGAATTTGCGGAGGCTTTCCGATTATTGAAGGAGCAAATAAAAATCTGTTCACTGTGCTTCAATGTCTCCATTTCCGACCCCTGTAATATATGTTCGAGCACGGAACGAGACCATTCCACAATTTGTGTGGTAGCAGAACCTCGAGATGTCTCCGCTATCGAGATGACTCGGATTTATAATGGTGTATATCATATTTTAGGCGGAGTGTTAGATGCTTTAAAAGGAATCGGTCCCGAACAATTGCATATAGATGAATTAATCCAGCGCGCATCCTCGGATGAAGTGAAGGAAATTATACTGGCACTGGACCCGTCAAATGAGGGCGAAATCACCGCCAGACATATTTCAAAATTGCTGGAACCTGTTCAAGTGAAATTGACTGTGCTCGCGCAGGGGATTTCTGCGGGTAGCACACTGGAATTCACCGACCCAAAAACTCTTACCAATGCAATAAAAAATCGAAGACCAATATAAGTCATTCCAATCGGAAAGATTTTCGATGCAGTAGTGTTATCCCGAATTTTTTCAGTAGATTGTAATGTTCACGAGTGGGATAACCCTTGTGTTTGCCATATTGAAAATTCGGGTATAATCTTTCATAAGAACACATCAATAAGTCTCGTGCTACTTTTGCTATTATAGATGCTGCGCCGATTGCGAATTCTTTCTTGTCTCCTTTTACTATAGTTTTTTGCGCGATATTCAAATTGGGAATTTCATCTATTCCATCCACGAGTATTAAATCTGGAGTGCTATCGAGTGAGAGAATCGCCTGCCGCATAGCCAGTAGCGAGGCTTTTCGAATGTTCAGCAAATCTATCAAATAAGGTGGGATAGCGCATATAGAAATACTTTTCGCAGTGGAAAGTATTTTCTGATACAATTGTTCTCGCCGATTAGCAGAAATAGATTTCGAATCTGGGAATCCGAATTGCTCCACGATAACCGCAGCAGCCACTACTGGACCTGCTAATGGTCCTCTTCCAGCTTCATCTACTCCAGCTATTATCATAAATTATACATTGCAAATAGTTCATTCATTTTCTTTTGCGTGCCTGCGAGCTTCTTTCACTCGTGCAGCTTTACCAATCTTTTCACGCAGATAATACAATTTTGCTCGCCGAACTTTTCCTTTGCGGACTATATCGATTTTTTCTATAGATGGAGAATTTACAGGAAAAATTCGTTCTACTCCAACACCGCCAGCTCCTATCTTTCGCACGGTGAACATCTTGTTTGTCCCTTTTCCGTGGATCGAAATTACAATCCCCTGAAATACCTGCACGCGAGTCTTTTCGCCCTCTGTAATGGAAAGATGAACTTTTACGGTGTCACCAGTCTTAAACTCGGGGATGTTTTTATCGGTATATTCGCTTTC
>QNEG01000318.1 GCA_003645115.1 bacterium
CCCTCCAATTTTTTATCTTTCTGATGGTGTATATTTATTTTTTAATTCATTCCAATTGACGCTATCAATCTCTTTTTCTTTTTCATTTGGAATATATCTTGTTGCAGATGGATAGTTATCGGGGGATAGCTTATCCATTTGTTGTCGAGAAAATAGCATTTCCCTTTCCATTTCTATATCCACTTTCGCAATAGCAATCCAGTTGAAAGACACGGGTGTTCCGTTATAACTTGTGTATTCTACCCAGAATCCGTTTTCATCGGTTTTAACAACTATGATTGGATTATCCACGCTCACAATAGGGGTAACAGTCACAATAATTTTGCCGATGGTTTTGTGTGATGTAAATTCAGCAGAAAATGGAATCCAGGTTTTCTTATCTTTCAATTCCGCAATACCGAAGTCGAATTTCGTGTCCATTCGTTCATTAAGTTTTTCATCGCGCTTTCTCGACTCGTTATTTATTTGCTTTATCGAACCAAAAGCCAATCCAATGGAATTGCTTATACTTATAAATGTCTTGGCTTCGGGATTTATAGCTTTTTCTTCGTAATTGGTAATACATTTTGGCAATGTATTCTCTTGCACTCGCAAAACATGATGTTCGAGTATAGGGTCCCACAGAGTATCGAATTGCATCGCATCGAGGAGAGCTAAATCGTCGTAAGTATCGAATGTCCAGAAATTGTTATCAGCAAAGAAGTCGAAGCTATATACAGCACCCCAATAATTACTATTATCACCGCAATAATTGGCAGAAGGATAACCCGGATTCGGGTAAATATCGTCAACTTCAACAATATCATCCGCAATATATACATCGTCGTTGAAATATCCATCTTTACCGGAGCCAGTAACGAGAAGGTCTCCATTGCAATAGACACCGTAAGAAGCCGTTCCCAATCCGCAATAATTTCCCGAAGTAGTGTGAATTGCATATACACCTTCGTTTTGACCACCGAGCCATCCTCTTGTCGAATCGTTTGTCGAGGTGTTTACCCATTCTCCATAAGCGCCATAACTGTTATTCCATGTAGCCAATGCACCGCGAACTTTTACATTGCTACCAGGTCTTATTTGGAGACCGAGAACGCCCTGATAATCCGCAGCAAGGATGCCTACACTTGTGTCGTTCGTGGATGAATTAGCGAAAAAAGCAAAAGCTCCTGTGCATCCATTTCGTGTGGCAAGTCCCGCAAATGTTACTGTGTCCCCCAGCATTTGCCAACCTCTAACCGCATCTGATGAACCACCTAAATATCCCCATGTATTCGATGATGTATTAGTTCCGACAACTCCAAATTCCATAGCAGAGTTAATTTTACTGTATATGCCTCCATCAACCTCCAGTTCGTCCTCGATGTAAACATCGGCAGCATCGTCATTGGCGTTTTCGGGGACACCACCACTGCCAAAGTGGTTGTAGTCGGTGAATTCGGTTGCTCCTGTTCTTATCGCATTTGCTGCGGCAATGTGTCCATCCGTTCCGTCTGCGACCTCATAGACCATATCTATAACAGGGAAGCGATACATAACTAAAGCAGGCGATGTTCCGCAGGCGCCAGCCCCACCCCCCTGAATCACGCTCGATATATCATCAATTATCGTTCCGTCTTCCCAATCTGGGGGTGTAGATAAATATGGGTAATCGTAGAGGATGTCCCAGCACATTCTGAGCCAATAGTCATTTCCAGCGGATAGATTGACCGGTGTTGGAAGGGTTTGAGTTTGCCATTCCCCGTCGATGGTAAATGTTATTGGACCTGCCAAGACAGAAAAAGAGCCGTCGAGAAGATACCAATCTCCTGCCCAGAGCGCTCGGGCTTTCGTGACTGTCATATCTACATTAGGGGTGAACTTGAACCCTATATAGCCGTTGTCGGCGTAGTGGTCATAGCTTGAGTATCCAGCTTCTCCCCAGATATTTCTGGTGGTTCCGCCCTGAAGTCTGAGGTTACCATCGCATATCTCTATGTCTCCATGGTCATAGACATAAACCCTTTCGCCTCGGGTATCCGCGTTGCTGTTGTATATTCTATTTAGAGTTGGTTCATCCACCCAATTGCCATCACTTCCCACTCCAGAACCGTCTATGGATACTATTCCATTGGAGGAATTTACATCGATAGAGATTCCCCCAAGACCGACAAATTTAATACTATCGTTTGTGCTGGCAGCATTATATACATTTAAGCCATCGGATAATTTTGAAAAAATATTTTGATTTCCACCCACATCTTTCCAACTGGTGCCATCGTATAATCTCAATTTTTCATCGGCAGAATTGAAATAGAATGATCCCACATCCCAGACTCCAGCTGGGTCGCCAGTGGTAGGTTTTACCGGTAGTTTAATGCATCCACCACCACTGAAATATCCAGAATATATGGGGCTAGATCCCCACACTCCCATGTATCCGCCGGAACCAACAACACCGACACCATTTGTTGAAACACCAGTTACACCGGTATTATCTGTTGATTTACCATATATCCCTATCCCCGCATTATCAATAATTGCATATATTCCATAACTTGCCGATGGGGATTTATACGCTCGAATACTGTCATTCCCGATTATTCTGGCGTATGTTCCGGTGCCGTCGTCCTCCCATTGTCCGGTGCCCGATCCACCCACATCTTTCCAACTGGTGCCATCATATATTCTCAATTTTTGAAGTTCGTTATTGTAATAACATGATGCTGTATCCCAGCTTCCTGTTGGGTCTTCAGTTGATGAGTATATTACCGGTAGTCTAATGCATCCACCATCGAAATATCCAGAATATTTTCCGAATTCTGAAACAGCACCATAAACACCGACATCAATCAATGAATAACCATAAACACCGACACCAGTAGATGAATAACCATAAACACCGGCAGTATCTAGTGCAGAACCATAAACACCGATATTTAAATCTGATGCACCACGAACACCGACATTATTTGTTGAAAAACCATTAACACCGATACCATCACCTGAAATACCCCGAACACCGTCATTATTTGGTGAATAACCAGCAACAGCGATATAATTTGTTGAAAAACCATAAACACCGATATCATTTGTTGAAACACCCCAAACACCGATACTATCTGTTGATTTACCATATACCCC
>QNEG01000319.1 GCA_003645115.1 bacterium
ACAATAAGTTGTGAAGCAAATCGATTTGCTTTCATTTTGATGTCCTTTAAGTTCTTCCATAATTGCAAACATTATTAGAATTCTTATATCTCTATCATACACATATAAGTTTACGAAATAAAAATACTTTGTCAAGGAAAAAATATGAGCATAGATTTTTATTAACAAAATAGCTTGTCATAAAGCATTTAATAGCTTTTTTAATAAATATGAGTATGGAGCGAGAACATCGTGGAGTATTGAAATGGGCATTTTTCTCCAGTCTGGGGACATTGGGTAGCCGCTTTGCCGGATTGGGACGAGAAATACTTATGGCTGCACTATTTGGCACCGGTATGGTCGCCGATGCATTCTCCGCTGCATTTCGATTTCCAAATGTTCTTCGAAGAGTATTCGGCGAGGGCGGATTGTTAGTGGTGCTGGTTCCCAGATACTCCGAAGAAAGAATTAGATTTAATGACCAAGAGGCATATATTTTAGCATCATCGGTGGCAGCTGTATTGGGAATTGTAATCGGTGCGGTGATAATAGTAGGTGAACTAACCGCTCCATATTTAGCCTGGGTGTTCGCTCACGGCTGGCTGGACCAACCAGAAAAATTCAATCTAACCGTCCATTTGCTTAGAGTATTGTATCCTTTCATTGGGTTTATATCATTTGCTACCTGGTCTGCGGCGATATTGAATGCACACAAAAAATTCTTTCTACCATCATTGGCGCCGGCATTTTTCAATCTCGGATGGTTAGGCGGTGCAGCGATTACATTAATTTTTTATCGGTCGGCGCAACCAAAATTGCAAGCTACTATAGTGGCACTCGGTGTGCTCATCGGAGGAATTATGCAATTCTGTGTCCAGATTCCTGTGCTGAAAAAAATCGGTTTCCAATTTCGAGTAAAATTACGCGCCAAGCTATCAGCAATCAAGGAAATCGGACGATTGTTATTGCCAGCATTGGCATCGATGGCAATCGTGGAGATAAATTTTTTAGTGGATGTCCTGCTGGCATCATTTCTTCCCCAGGGTAGCGTATCAGCTTTGACTTATGCTAATCGATTGATATACTTGCCGATGGGACTGGCGAGTGTGGCGATGGCTCAGGCTACACTGCCTGCTCTTTCTGACCTATCGGCGAAGGAAAATTTCAAAAAATTCGAGGAAATGTTATCATTCGCTGTTAGAACAATTATCGGAATTATGTTACCGATTTCGGCTTATGTAATCGCATTGAACAGTGAGATAGTCCAGTTATTGTTCGAGCGTGGAAGTTTTTCTGGCGCAGTATCTACTCCGATGACCGCATTCGCATTATCATTATACGGAGTGGGATTATTTGCTTTCGGTTCCAATAAAATTCTTATGCAGGGGTATTATGCACTCAAAGATACTAAAACACCGATGATTCTTTCTGCCATTGCGGTCGCATTGAATATTATTCTCAATTTATTGCTTATCTGTCCAATGAAACACGGAGGATTGGCATTGGCGAGTTCGCTGGCATCGATAGTTCATACAGGATTGTTATTTTCGGTGCTTCACAGAAGAGGCGTGCTTACAGTAAAACCTTATATTATCTCGTTCCTGCGAGTATTTATATCCGCACTCGTAATTATGGGGATAACCTTGCTCGCATCCAGCTGGGTTAATTCTGTTTTCCCGGGGGAATCTTTCTGGTTACGGACAATCCAGTTGGGAATTCCCAGTGTGGTATGGATAATCGCTTTAATAATTACCGGAAAACTGGGCAAGGTTCCAGAAACGGAGCAATTCCTCGATTTGTTTATGGAGAAAATGAGAAAAATATTTTCTACATAGTAATTTCGGAAGAAAAGGGGGCGAATATGATAGTCGCAATATTGAATTCGCGAATGGGCAAGGCTCCTTTTGGGAAATGGATAAAAAATACATTCGATGCAATATCGGAAATGGCAAAACAAAGACACTCTATTTGCGCATCCATAGGATTGCATAATTGGGAATTCCCATTGTATTGTATATCGAAATGCAACGCTTACGCCAGAATCTATGTGCCCGATAATTTTGGGGACAAGGACAAAGAAAATCTAATGGAGGAATTCAGACTTTTTCACGAAAACTGCGAATTTGTTCATATCCCTGTGGGGAAAAGAAAAAAAGAATGGTGGCATCGGCGCGACAGACAAATATTCGATGATGCAGATATTATTTATCCAGTGGCAATTCGCCCAGGGGGAAAATTGGAATCATTGATAAAACAGATGGACTATGATGTCAAGAAAATCAATAATTCATTTCGAACAGAATACATAGTTCCCGGCTGGCATTTACCACAGGTGCCGGATTCGAAGGAAATTAATCCTGCACTAAAAAAATTTCCATGGAATTATCTAACCCATTGGACTCACACCGCTTATGCTCCCTGGTGCAATGAATCGAAATACGAATTTTATCAGAGTGTGCATTCGAATGATGCGGAGTATTCTCACAGTGCCTATCAGGGTTTGAGGCGCATTCTTGCGGATGGAAAGATTTGTTCTACTCAAAGGAAAATTCGTGGGAATATCGATGTGGTCTCATTTACAGAAATTCCACCAGAACAGGCGATTTTTTTTATGAATTGGAGAAAGGGACTAATTCGTCGATACTGGGAACCCTATGGTATCGCAATAGACAGAGAAATTATGCTGGAGCGTGGAGTGAAACCGGTTATTTACGGTGATGACGAACTATTCGAGCAATTGGATAATCATACTATTCCGTTTTTTCAACCCATACGAGGGAAAAGATATATCTGGACAGAGGAACGCGAGTGGCGATTTTTAGGCGATTTCGATTTGCCAACAATACCCAAAGAAAAGATGATAATAATCACTCGCACCAGAAAAGAAGCAGACGAATTACACGCCGAATTCGGAATTAAAACTGTGGGAATGGTGTAAAAGTGTATCCCCTTTCATCTTTCGATTATTATAGCTGTTCGAGTCTTGCCCATTCATTTCTCTAACTTTTTCCCACTGACATTTTCTGAATCTCATTTCCACTCATCCCGACCGGTCGGGATAAGAAAAATCGTGTTCAATTTGTAAGATTGAAAATATTTTTGTAGAGATATAAAAATCTTTTGTAGATATGAGAAATAC
>QNEG01000320.1 GCA_003645115.1 bacterium
CGGTGTCATAGCCCTCGTTTCGCCCGGTGGCAGTGTATCCAATCGCCACTCGAACGGTGTTGAAGGTGCAAGTTCGATTGCAAGATTCGCCTCGAAAATATTATAATATGCCGTTCGTTCTTCAGGATTCGTTATTGGACCTATCGCATGAATCAATCCTCCCGCATCCGACCAGTGGTCGAACATATATAGAGTGTCCGTTTCACCGATGGTGTCTATATCGAACTCGGACACACCGATAGCTGCAAGGGAATCGGAACGACTCCAGAAATCATGTTGTCCTACGCCATATACCAATTCCTCGCTGTTAAACAAGAAATAACCATATGGTTCGGGTGGTTCTTTTATCAATCGTATTCTAATTCTGGAATCGTAATATGCTGTGAATGCCGATGGTGTATTGACGGTATCGGTCCAGTGAACCGTATCGCCTCCATCCGACCAGTGGTCGAAGAAGAATCGTGCAGTATCGCATGTACCGCTGCATGAATCGGCAACACTCGCTTCGATAAGATGGGGATATCCGGGGGACCACCACAATACCAGTGCTCGGCTGCATCCCGTTGTTGCGCTATCGAGGCATACCAATGTTCCGCCGACATCGATAAGGGTGCCATAAACATAACTGCTGTCCCAATAGAATACGCTATCTATCATAAGCCAACCTGTTTCATGCACGGGATTCTTGGCAAACACCGCCATTAGCTGTTGGGTATAGTATGCAGTATATGTCGTATCGCTAATTATCGGACCGACCATGTGGATCGTATCTCCACCATCAGACCAGTAATCGAATAGAAATCTCTCGCCCCATGCCGCGCTGTCCAGCGATGGAACACCTATATAATGATAGCTTCCAGTGCCCCACCAATCTACTACTATAGCAGTACTATCGTGATATTCAGTATCGATAAGTATCCAGCCGATATCATCATCCGATGGGTCTTTTTGAACTATGACCTGATGAGCGGGGGAATAGTGCGCTGTTAGTGTGTAGTTATCATGGACTATAACATAAGTCGATGAAATCAGCGTATCTTCGACAACACCGGAATCCGGCGGGTCGTATGTCCACAGGTAGAATCCATAATAGCCGTAGCTTCCGCAATCCACAGGAGTTTCCGTTTCTATCCATGCGGTATCGCCGTATGAATACCATCCTTCCCCTGTTTGTATAGGCACAGCACCGCCTTCGAGTCCATCGTATGTCAGCGTGATATAATATTGGTCTGTCCACAGCCACCAAAGGTCTGTGTTGGTATCGATAACGAATGTTACCCATGTTGTGCCGGTTGTATCGAGTGAATCTATCGCGCCTTCGACATTAAATCCAAGGCAGTCGTGCCTTGTCGTGGAATCGGCTTCGAATGCCACTGGATCAACAGTTGCATAGACGACCTGATCTATAAGCCAGTATGTAAGTCCATATGGGTCGGGATTGTCGTAGTCGGAATGAACATGTAGTGCAACGACAGTATCCGCAGGATACCAGAGCCATGTAATACTTGTAGGTTGCGTGATTGTGAACTCGAAATCCGTCTGGTGACTCGTATCGGGCAGATCGCCGGTACCGATGTATCCGATGCAATACATCGAATCTTCCGGTGCACCGACATAGACCGGATTTTCATTTACTATACCACTAACCAATGTGCTGCATGGATACCAATGCGTGCCATATCCCGGCGTCGGTGTGTCGTATCCACTGGGCCAACCGCCCACGAAAAATCGGTATTCGAGTTGCCAAAGCCATGTTATCGTAGAGTATTCATCGATTGTAAAGTCGATATAATTAACAGTTCCACTATCAGGAACGCTTCCGGTACCTTGCCATCCTATGCAGTGTGCGCGGATTCCGGTACCAAGATCGGCGTTCAAATCGACACTCGCATGAACATCGCTGCCAGGTATCCAGTATGTAGTACCATATGGATGCGGGTCATCATAATCCGAGAAAACATCCAATCGTACGGCTTCCGTTGACCAGCGCCATGTGATAGTCGTATTCTCAGTGATATTAAAATCGAAGTCCACTTGTGGAGAAACGGAATCGAGGTCGCCAGTGCCAAAATAGCCAATACAATAGAATGTATCGCCCATCTCATAGACAACCGGGTCTTCGATATATCCGGTAACGAGCCAGTCTGTGGGATAGATATACTCTCCCACCGGTGGATGCGGCGTATCGTGGTCGCCGGGATTGATTACAGTGAATCTGTGCACCGTCGACCAATCCCATTCCAGAGAACAAGTGTTCCATATTGTGAAATTAACATGCGTGGAATCTCCAATTGGAGGCAGCGAATCGCCTGTACCGGTCCAGCCGACACAGTGGATAACATCCAAACCCACTATGACCGAATCGTCAACCGTTGCATCGACAGTATCACCGATAAGCCAGTATGATATTCCATATGGGAACGGGTCGTCGAAATCGGATATAACATACAATGCAGCAACACTATCCTGATGATGCCATTGCCACTCGAGTGTTCCCGGTTCGGTAATATTTACCCATATTTCCGCCATCGGATAATCTGCGGGAACGCATCCTGTACCGTGCAATCCGGTGCAGTAAAATGTATCCGGACCGTCAACATCTATCGGGTGTGTGATACACCGTGTGGAGTCACCGGCATTATACCAATGGTCTCCGACATCGGGATATGGGGCGCCATAAACTGTGGGGAAATTATTTGTGGTGATATGCAGCCTGAATTGCTGCTGCCAGTTCCATGTAATCGAAGATGTATCATAGATAACGAAATCTGTTGCCATTCCCGCGCCGGATGCAGGAACATCGCCTGTGCCGGTCCAGCCGGTGCAAAGCCATCGTTCACCATAAGCACTATCCCAATCGGCGGGAGATTCTGTGATAAATGCAGTAACAGGTGTGCCGGGTATCCACCAGCTCGTATCCATCGGTATCGGTGTATCGTGGTCGGAATAGACATAAAGCGGTGCAAGATAATCGCACCATTTCCAGGTGATATCCACCGGGCAATCGAGGTCGAAGCTTATCGTATCGTTAGATGTCGTATCCAACGGCGGGAAAGATAAACATGTATCGCCATTGAAGAAATCGGGATGCCAGCCGGTGCAA
>QNEG01000321.1 GCA_003645115.1 bacterium
ATTCTGGACACTCCAAATGAAAACTCTATCCATTCATCTCGATGCTATGTTAGTCCATAAAGAAAAATATTTCATTACTTTCAAATTGTAGATATATTATATATCGATAAATTTATATTTGGATTATCCTATAACAAAACTGGAGGAAACAATGTGTGGAATAGTGGGTTATATAGGACATAGACAAGTAGTTCCTGTGTTAATCGATGGATTAAAGCGTCTGGAATATCGTGGATACGATTCTGCCGGTATCGCATTGATTTGCGATGGAAAGCTGGACACTATCAAAAGAAAAGGGAAAATAAAAGAACTGGAAAAAGAACTGTCCGATTCGGAGCAGATGAGATTAAATAGTTTCAGCGGTATCGCTCATACCCGCTGGGCAACTCACGGCGAACCATCGGATATCAATGCACATCCTCATACCGATTGCACCGGCAAAATCGCCGTGGTTCATAATGGAATAATAGAAAATTATCGAGCATTACGGCAATTTCTGGAGTCCAAGGGACACCAATTCACCACCGATACGGACACCGAGATAATCGCTCATTTGTTCGAGGAGATGTTGAAAATGGCGAATGATTTCGAGGAAGCATTTCGATTGGCATTACTGGAAATCGAGGGAACTTATGGATTGGGAGTTATATATAGCGAGCAACCGAATAAAATATATGCTGCACGACACGGAAGTCCATTGCTTATCGGTGCAGGTAAAAACGAAAATCTAATCGCATCAGACCCAACCGCAGTAATCAGATACACGGATAGAGTAATCTATCTTGACGAGGGAGAATACGCTATTTTGAGCGATAAAGATTTCGTCATAAAAAATCTTCAGCGAAAACGAATAGAACCTCGTGTGGAAAAAATCACATTTTCCATTCAGGAATTGGAAAAAGGTGGATATCCTCATTTTATGTTGAAAGAGATATACGAGCAACCGCAGACATTGCAAAATGCTTATCGAGGGCGACTCAATATCGATGAGGGCACAGCGAGATTGAATGGACTGAAGCCCTATCACGATATACTCGCCAAAGCGAAAAGGATAGTAATAACAGCCTGCGGAACCAGCTGGCATTCCGCATTGATAGGTGAATATTTAATCGAGGAATTAGCACGAATACCGGTAGAGACAGAATATGCATCGGAATTTAGATATCGAAGTCCAATATTATCCGAGGATACTCCTGTAATCGCTATCAGTCAGTCAGGCGAAACAGCCGACACATTAGCAGCATTGAGAGAAGCAAAAATTCACGGTGCAAAAACATTCGGGATAGTCAATGTGGTGGGTTCCACTATCGCTCGCGAGACCGATGCTGGAGTGTATATCCACGCTGGTCCAGAAATCGGTGTGGCATCCACAAAAGCATTTACATCACAGGTGATGGTATTATCATTGCTTTCCATACTGCTTGCCAGAATGCGAGGTCTTTCCACTCAACGAGGAAGACAACTGGTGGAGGAATTATCCACTGTGCCTGCTAAAGTCGAATCAATACTGATGCGTGAAAATAAAACAAAAGAGATAAAAAGGATCGCCGAACATTTTCAAAACCATAGTAATTTTCTCTATCTGGGCAGGAGTTACAATTTTCCGGTGGCTTTGGAGGGCGCATTGAAATTGAAAGAAATTTCCTATATCCACGCCGAGGGCTATCCAGCGGCGGAGATGAAACACGGTCCGATTGCATTGATCGATGAAAATATGCCGGTAGTGTTTATCGCCACAGATGACCCATTATACCAGAAAATCGTAACCAATATCGAGGAAGTTCGTTCGCGAGGTGGTAAAGTAATAGTGGTCGCTACCGAGGGCAATGAGGATATAAAAGAACTCGCCGACCACATCATTTATATACCTCAAATTAGTTATATCTTCACGCCGATTCTATCGGTGATTCCATTGCAATTATTGGCATATCACATCGCAGTGCTTCGAGGTTGTGATGTCGATCAACCCAGAAATCTGGCTAAAAGTGTAACTGTGGAATAATCGAATTTTTCAATCAGTATGTCAAAATTATTCCCGCCTCCACACCCTCAAATTTTTCCTCATATCGACATACTCCACCAGAACAGGTAAATCCGCCCGGTCTTTTCCCGATACCCAATCTTACTTTCGCACGCGAGGATATATCCATATCGCTATATGCTCGAATGTAATGTTTATCTTCCTCGGATGAAATTATTCCTCCCTCCAGTCCGAAAGTAGCTATTTTAGGATGCGATACTGCAATCGAGCCGAACGCGTTATTGTAATCCTCTGCTCTTTGATATTCACCGATGATATTGAATGCAAAATTTGTCCAGTCAGGTTCATAAGTAATATCGACAATGGGAGTGTAATATTTTTCCTGCTTATCGAATTGAATGTCCAATGCCAATTTTGCCACTAAAGTTTCATCATTATTGTGATATTCCATCTCAGACCAAATCTGGCTGAACTTGTTTTCTCCCTGATGTTCCTGTGCATAAGAATACAGGATTTCAATTCCAATCGGTCCGAAATAACTCATTACATTTGTCGAGTAGCCAATCTCATCGGCGAGATTTAATTCACGAAGATGTCTGCTGGGCAAAGTATAGAGGGGTTCCATTATCAATGTGGGGGGATTATTATATTGCATATATGTATTCCTGATAGCGAATTGGTCATAATCTTTATATTCTATCATAATACTAACCCAATCGGTGAAAATGCTTGCAGAACCATACATTCCCTGTCCATCTTTTTGCAAACCCGCCAATGGATGTTTCGAGCCTATTTCGTAATAGAGTGATAAAAAATCCATATCGAAAGCAAAAAATCCGCCGACAAGTTCCTGTGCGGGAGATAATCGTGGAATTATTTTCGCATATTCACCACCTACTCTGAAATTCCATATAGAAATCTGTGGGGAAATTCCTCGCACTATGGAATTATCATCCCATCGAGCGATAGCATTGAACCCTGAAAGAGCCAGCGGTCCAGTGTGAAATTTGAACAATGCGCCATCGCAATGATGGTCTATCTGGATATCCTGCCGTTCGTATAGGTCTATCAATAGACCGTTCCCCATAGTGTAAGTAAAACTTCCCGCAGTCAATTCTATG
>QNEG01000322.1 GCA_003645115.1 bacterium
AGATTCTGTCGTGGTTTTATTTATGAAAATAAAAAATGAAGAGAATTACTTCGATATTACGAGTGCAAAACCCAATATAAAAGAATTTGTAGCATTAAAACTAAAACTTTTAAAATGGGCAGCATTAAGATTTAGTCAGAATAAAAATTGTAAAGTATTTCCAAGACTTGCAATACCATATAATCCTTATTTGCCAGAACCTTATGAAAGATGGACATTAAAAGGATTGTATGATTTGGATAATGGAGAAGTATTGGTAGGGGAAAAATTCTGGAATTTTGTCGCTGGTAAGGAAATATATAACGAACTGTTGGATGTATTTCAGGAAGTGGGGGAAAAATTAAGAACCGAAATAGATAAAAAATTCACCGAAATTAAATGAGAAGTTTAAATTAAAAAAATCCACTATATCGAGTATTAAAATATTTAGAGAGGGGGGTTTCATTGGGCTTGTTCAAATCGAAAGAAAAACAAGTGTGGCGAGAATTCGCCGAACAAATCGATGCGGAATTCATCGAGGGTGGTTTCCTTAAGGGAAATCGTGTGGAGAAAAAATATAAATCCTGGCGCATAATTATGGATAAGTATTCCACCGATAAGATGAGTTTCACTCGAGTTCGAGCGCCATATATTTCCAGCAGAGAATTCAAATTCAAAATATATCACAAAAATATATTCTCCAAATTGGGAAAAATGCTGGGGATGCAGGATATTAAAATCGGCAATCCGAAATTCGATGATGAATATATAATAAAAAGCAGTGATCCCGCTATGGTTATGAGTTTGCTGGCGGATGGTTCTATTACTGAACTTATACAGAAATTGCAACCGCCATCCGGATTTAATATCAATTCTCAAATAGTGAAGAGACTTTTCGGAACGAAATTTCCCCCAAATACATATCAAATCCATTATGAGCAAACAAATATAGTTACAGATAAACAGCGGTTGAATAATATATTCCAGATATTTATGAATACTCTGGATAAGATGAAAAAAATGGGTGTCGCCATCGAACGAGACCCATTTGATATACATAAATTTTAATATTGCTTCCCGCAGGATTTTCGATAATTTTATGTTATGTCCAATAAGGCTAAAATCATATTCTTCATCCTGATATTCTTGCTTTGCATTCTCGGTTGTGATAAGGATATAGTGATAAAAACATTCCCGGTTGCCGATGATTATGAATGTTGGTGCTATCCTCGAGCCGATAGACAAAATACCGGCTATATTTCTGGCAATCTAAATGATGATTTAGAAATATTATGGGAGAAAGATATAAAATATTTAGACCCATCCTCGGCGATAATTTTTGCCGATATGCTGATAATCGGATTGCGCACTAAACGAATTCTGGCATTCGATACACAGACCGGAAACAAGGTCGGCGACATTTGGGTGGATGTCCCACTTATTTATCCGCCTATAGTATATGATAATAAATTATGGTATCTCGGTTTCGGTGACTGGAACAAAGTGGGAGTGTATAATCTAAAAAACAGAAAAATCGAGTGGTCGCGTAGTTGTGGTGATGCCGAAGTGTTCCCAATTATTACAGATTCACCAACCCAATCATTGATTGTGGCGACTTTAAAAGGCGGAATATATGCACTCGCTCTCCACGATGCAGAAAAAAAGTGGACATATAAAACACCACTTTCCATAAAAGAACCCGGTGCATATCACGATGGGATTATTTATTTCTGCTCGGGGAATAAAATATTCGCAATAGATGGCGATGGTGAACTGGTATGGCAAAAGAAAATTCCTATCGCTCCAGCAGGTGTGTTAGTAGTCTATGGCGAAAAGATATTTGCTCATAGCTCCAATGGAAAAATATTGGCACTTTCTACCGAACACGGAGAAATAATATGGGAAAATTCTATTGGCGAGGGCGGTTTGCCTATGGCTACCGATGGAAAAAAATTAATTGTTCCCGAACGAACCGGAAAAGTTTTTGGGTTGGATAATTCTACCGGTGAGAAAATATGGTCATCACAAATAGGCGATGTGTTGACTTCAGCACCATCCATAGTGGGGAACAAAGTGATTTTGATAACATATACGGGAAAATTATTTTTGCTAAATATAGAAAATGGCAAAACTATCACCACGCTGGATATAGATGTGCCAGTGCGTCGAGCACCCATTTCTGATGGCGAAAAAATATTTGTGATATCTATGTCAGGAAAATTATTTTGCATTAGATAATTTATTTGCTTATTATAGAAAGATACTAAAAATTCAGCGGAACGAAATGGCGGAAACCAGAAATGTTTAGTGGCGATAAAAAAATGCGAGTCGCACTGGTGCACGATTATCTCAACCAAAGTGGCGGCGCCGAGATTGTGCTTCGATGGATTCATCATCTGTTCCCCGAAGCACCGATATATACTCTGATTTATGACCCGGAATTAGTCCCACCAGATTTCCGAAGCTGGGATATTTACCCGGTGGGATGGTCTAAATTTATGCCGCTGAAAAGAAAATTCTATAAATACTATTTATTACTGTATCCATCTATGATTGAACAAATCAATCTCTCCGATTACGATTTGGTGATAAGCTCGTCGTATCTTTGGGCTAAAGGCGTGCTTACCAGAAGTAATTCGCTTCACATTTGCTATTGCCATACTCCGATGCGACAGGCATGGGAACTTTATTTCGAGTATAAGGCGAGTTACTCGCGATTTATCGGGAAATTTATTTATCCGTTCGTATTCGACTATCTCAGAATGTGGGATAAACTTTCCGCAGATAGAGTGGATAAATATATCGCTAATTCCCGGACAGTTCAAAGGCGGATATCAAAATTCTACCGCAGAGATTCGGTTGTCATTCATCCACCGGTAGAATTGGGGAATATAGTTTCATCACCAGATATAGATGAATATTATCTTTGCCTATCTCGACTGGTTCCCTACAAGAGAATGGAGCTTGCGGTTCGAGCATTCAATGAGCTGGGAAGACCATTGATTATCGCAGGAACCGGTCCGCAGATGAAATATCTACAAAAAATCGCTCGCCAGAATATTAAATTCGAGGGTTTCGTGGATGAGCATAAAAAGATAGAATTATTAAAGCA
>QNEG01000323.1 GCA_003645115.1 bacterium
CCTATAAGCTATAATATATTATTCTTGACTTCTCAAAATTTATCATTATAATATTAAAGTGGAGGGAGCGAATATGCGCGATTTTCCATCGAGAAATAAAAGTGTGCCCAGCCGAGAAACTATCTATCTATCTATCTATCCGCACTGGTAGTTTGTCGTGGTTCCCCGATTGCCCCTGATTGGATTAAATGTTATGATGAGATGAAAAGTATACAAGGAGGTTATTATGAAAAGAATAATCATTTTTGCGCTCGTATTTTTACCAGCCCTCATTTTTTCACAGGAAACCTGGGTAAGGACATATAGCGATGGTCCCTGGCACGACTGGGCGAATTCGATTATTCAGACATCCGATGGCGATTACATCCTTGCTGGTGGAACTTTGCCTCTTTTTTCCGACTCCAGTGGTTTCTATGTATTACGAATTGATTCATCCGGGGAGATTATCTGGACCGAAGTTTTAAATAATGGAAATTATAGCGAAGTTAATTCTGTGATACAGACATTCGATGGCGGATTTATGCTCGCCGGAATGGTAAATTATAATTTTGGTGTTACTAAAATCGATAGTGATGGCGCGATTATATGGGCAGAAGTTTTCGAACGCGATTCATACGCATGGGATATAGCATCTTCGGTGGTGCAAACTCCTGACAGTGGGTATGCGATTTTTGGCAAGAGAGGGAATATAGACCCATTATCGGGAAATACCGATGATTTTTGTCTGATAAAAATCGATTCGACAGGGGATTTATTGTGGATGAAAACATATGGCGATTCGCTGACCGACTTTGGAACATCGATGGCGAAAACTTACGATAATGGCTTTATTATGACAGGATGGACAAATTCTTTCTCCGATAATACCGACATATATGTAATCCGTGCAGACAGTTCGGGCGATACATTATGGACAAGAACATACGGCACACCAGGAAATGACCAAGCAAATTGTATTATA
Source organism: bacterium (assembly GCA_003645115.1). GTDB lineage: Bacteria > UBP14 > UBA6098 > B30-G16 > B30-G16 > B30-G16. The sequence continues at coordinate 962 of QNEG01000323.1, forward strand.
CAGACCTCGGACAGTGGTTTCGTAATCGCCGGATATACCGATTATTATGGAACATCCCAGAATACCTACATAGTTAGGATTAATGGCTCTGGAGATGTAATCTGGACAAAATATTTCGATATAGATGATTATGAAACACCTTCCTCGATTATACAAACTTCTGATAACGGCTTTGCTCTCTTGATTAATACATCCGATGCATCACATCTTCTGAAACTGAATAATTCGGGTGATTCACTATGGATAAGGGAATTATTATTAGGCGATTTTGTCAAAACTAATTCCATTATTCAAATATCCGATGGAGGATTTGTAATCGCCGGGGAAATTGCCTATGAATTCCCAGATTCCACCGATGTCCTTGTCATCAAAACCGATGAATATGGATATGTTTCCTGGATTGCAGATGCGACTCGAGTTCCAAATAATATACATATTTTTGCCTATCCCAATCCATTTAATAAAGAATGTAAATTAATCATAAATTCCTCCGGAGATAGTGAACTTACAATAAAAATATTCGATATCGCAGGTAATCTGGTTCGTAGCTTATTTACTGGTGAAATTAGTGTTGGGCAATGGAACTTCAAATGGGATGGAACGGATAATCATAACAAAAATATGCCAGGTGGAATATATTTAGTTAGAACTTCGTACTCGGGTTATGTTGTAAGTGCAAAAGTAGTATTGGTGAAGTGAAACTAATAAAAACGGGGGAGCTGAGTGCTCCCCCTACAATTAGGGAGATAAAATAATAACAAAATTTTTACAAACATATATATTATTGTTAATAGTATCCTTTTCCATTTCATATACACAATATTGGGAAAGAATTTATGGGGAAAACGGTGACTGTCATGCTCGTTCTATTGTTCAAACCTCCGATGACGGATTTGTTATTGTAGGATGGAAATCTATTTATGGATATTCTGATGTTTATTTGATGAAAATCGATAATCTTGGAACCTTGTGTTGGCAAAAAAGTTATGGTGGAGATAACAATGATTTTGCATATTCTGTGGTGGAGACATTTGATGATGGATACATTATTGTAGGTAAAACCGAATCCTTTGATTCAGGACCATATGGGGATGTTTATGTTTTAAAAACTGATTCTTTAGGGAATATGCTCTGGCAACGAACTTTTGGAGGCAGTGGCGTAGAATGTGGAAATGATATTTCACAGGTGGAAACTGGTGGATACATTATAGTAGGATCAACATCATCATTCGGAGTCGGCACAAAAAATATTTGGCTAATTCGTCTTAATGAAAGTGGCGATACAATATGGACACGCACATATGGAGGAAGTAGCGTTGATTATGGCTGGTCAGTGAAACAAGAAAGAGATGGTTCTTTTATTTTATCGGGTGGAACTTGGTCTTTTGGAGCTGAAGAATGCGATTATTACCTCATTAAAGCCGATTCAACGGGTGATATTATTTGGGAAAGAACATATGGTGGGTCTGAACTTGATTATGGTCGCTCTGTTGCATTAGCATTAAATGATGGTTTAATTATGGTTGGATCTATATTCTCTTTTACTGCTCCCGATTGTATCTGGATTATAAATGTTAATCGAGATGGAACCATTGTTTGGGAAAGAACTTATGGAATGGGTTTTGACAATTATGGTCATTCTATCGCACAGACGGAAGATGGCGGACATATAATAGCAGGTGAAACTTGGGGAATCTTGCCTCTTCCTAATCTTTATCTATTAAAAATAAATGCTGATGGAAATACTCTTTGGGAACGCGATTATGGAGATAGCAGTTTTGCTTCTGGTTATTCTGTAATTCAGACTAATGATAATGGATACATTATAACTGGAGATATTTATCCATTTGATGAAGATAGTTCACGTATATATGTTTTAAAGACCGACTCACTCGGCGAGATAGACTGGGTAAGAGAAATCCCGAATAGACCTGATGACATCTCCCTCTCCGTCTTTCCCAATCCATTTAATTCTGTCTGCGAAATCACTGTCCCTGAAAATGCGAAAATCGAAATATACGATTTGCGGGGGAATGTTGTTGCGACCCCCTGCTCTGCCGACAAATCGGCATCGCTTGTCCCCCTTGATAAGGGGGACAGAAACCGAGCGTCAGCGAAGGTTTCAGG
>QNEG01000324.1 GCA_003645115.1 bacterium
CCCAGAGAATAACATTTGCAATCCATAATGGTCGAAACCAGCTAATTTCAGATGTTTTCATCAGCGAATCGAGACATTCCACTATTTCGGATTGTTCTTTCTGACGCCTGTTTTTAAGATACTGGATAGCATTTTTTCTTTCTCTAAAGGAACGAACAGGTTCCGGCGGAAATATAGAATCCGCTCGCCAGCAGTGATATCGAACTGCTGAACACATAGTGAAAATAAATAATATAAGTATAGATTTTTTCATAATATCGATTTATTTAGGCACCACCGATGGGATTGAAATTTGCTTATCCTCGATAGGTTCCAGTCGCATCTTAATTTTCTGTTTCATTTCATCCTCGCAGGTTCCATTCGAATTGTTTTCAGGGAACCATCGCTTGCCAAATGCTACCCATAGGAATTCTATTTCGCCAGTTATATCACAATCTTTGTCGATTTTCACCTCGAATCCGTGGATAGAGATTTCATCGACAAACATTGAGGCAAATGTGCCGATTGGAGTGAGCATCACATCTATTCGTTCGTTCGGGTCGGCGACCTGACTGAATTCGTCCGGAAATTCGATATATATTTCATCCACGCCATCAGGAATAATGGCTCTATCTCGGAATATTATTTCCGGGGAAGTAGTATATGGGACGAACAAGTCGGTTTCCTCGCCGGTAGTTCGCAGTAAAGTAGTGGAGCGCTGATTAATATATACTAAAGTGTCGCAGAATATGTCTCCATCGAAATAACCCGCCCATTTAGGAGAAGAACCGCCCACACGATAGCCATATACACTGGCATAGGGTGATGTTCTCAAGGATGTGCTATAATATCCCAGTGCACCCCATACGGAATTAGCATACCATCCCCAGACACCGGCGCCGCCATCGGCGGAACCATCCAGATAACCGGCGATACCATATTTTTGTGCCCATCCGGCGACTCCGACACCCCCCGATGGAATGGTTCCAGGGCAACCGTTGAATGTAGATAAATTATTTGCGGTGCACACCCGTCCTATTCCACCATATGCCACATTGTTTCCCGCCACTACGCTAGGATTGCCCGAAATAGTGGAACTTTCGGAGATACCATAAACTCCAGCTCCCGAACCGGAAGATGCAATTTTCCCATATATGCCAAATACTGCCTCGCCGGAATTTGTGCTGGTAGCATCGTTTATACCGAGCACTCCGAAAGATGTATTGCTACTATGAACCACTCCGAAAACGCCCTTGGCATCTTTTCGGTCGAGTCCGATAACTGTGCCATAGACACCCACTGCATTGGTATCGGATTTAGCGGTTCCCACAACGCCGAATGCAATTTCGTCGCCAGTATTTGTGGTTCTATCATTTTGTGCCCATACAGCGGCATTTTTATTCGCATCGGTATAATATGCGGATGTAATCGCCAGCACTCCAGTGGCAATCGAATTACCATCGCCATATACTCCATTTCCTGAAGACGCAGTAGCGGTTCCATACACTCCCACATTTAATCCCTGACCATATACTGCATAGAACCCTGAGCCATTGTAATATGCCAATGCGCCGTGGACAGGTCCACCGCCATTATATCCATACACTGCAGCATCGCCAGCGGTATTGGTGGATGCTCGACCCCAGATGCCATATTTGTTTCCAGTGCTATCTTTTAATCCAATGAAACCGTAATATGCTGGTTCGATTTCGCCATAAACAGCGATAGAATCGCCATAAGCCCAGACACCGTATGGACCGGTGAAATGTCCACCATGAACCGCATCGATGGTAGCTTCACCCCATACTCCATATCCATCTGGCATCTCAGAATGTCCTTCTACTCCATCGAAATTAGTGCCCAACTTACCATAATTATGTGGTGTCCCTGCGATATAATGTCCCTCCACGCCAGATGATGAACTGCCGATGAATCCATATCTGTCGGCATCGTATCGACCATAGACGCCGTAATCTTCACTGGCAATATAACCCATTCTGTCGGTAGTCAGGTGATTTCCCAGTATTGCATATTCTCCGCCTCTGCCCATAACTCCGCGTCCTGCGGCACCGGATGCATCACCATAAATAGCCCAACCGGGCATTGTAACATAGATGCCGTAAATATCTGTGCTGGCATAGGATACGGTCAATTTGCCAGAGGAGGTGCTGGATGTTCCAATGGCAAGTCTGTCATTGGTATCATTCCAGTAAAAGTGTGCTGCATTACCGCCGAATGCTCCGCCATTATTATATTGGACAGCGCCATCGGCACCAGCGGGTGATGCGGTCCCGATATCATCTGCCTGCCAGCTTACATTTCCGGAACCATCGGTTTTAAGGACATATCCACCGGTGCCATCGCTGGCGGGAAGTGTATATGCACCGATTGTCAGCGCACCGGTATATCGTCCAGTGCCAGATACATCTAATTTGTATGAGGGAGTAGTCGTTCCGATGCCCACATTCCCAACATCGGTTTGATATATTACAGAGTTTTCGAGCGTAGATGTTCCGTTCCATCTCGAAATATAGTTATCCAAGCCACTTCCGGTAACATTCCCACTGCTCAATGCGTATCTGCCATCCAGGTTCTGTGTAATCGGCGATATGCCAGCATTTTGTGTCAATGACAGTTCTCCAGTCCCAGTATCGAATGACAATCCAGTGACTACCTCATTTCCGACCACATTGTCGGCATCATCCACATTATCGATGCCGTCGGAAAAACCCACCGGGACACCGGTCAAATTGTCCCAGTGGACATCTGCGTTGCCGGAAGTTTGCAATTGAAGGGTATCATAATATGCCTGCAATGTATCCAGAGTGATATTTACCACAGAATCTGCCACCAGAGAACGAAATGAATATGGCACACTGGCAAGTGGTATTCGTGGAGAGAGTATTTCGCCATCCACAGATACCTGAAGCCAATATTGTGCCGAAAAGGATAATGTATCCGGTAATGGATTTTCCGAACCGAGTATCAAATCGAAAAGACCTTTGGTTACCATAACCGATGAATGATTTTCCTGCCACAGCAAATTACCGTCTGTTTCGGCATCGTAGAGAGCGAAATCGAAATTATGTGTTCCCTCCATAGC
>QNEG01000325.1 GCA_003645115.1 bacterium
ACCGTATATATAGGTGAATTACCATATACAACGGATACGGTCGAGACACCCGGAGTATATACCCTATGGGTAATCGACACATTGGCTTCATGCTCGAGTTATGCTGCAATAGATGTTCCGGCAATATGGGTAGATATATCGATACCGGATACCATTTGGACAATCGAAGGTTGCTCTCGTTGTGTCGAACTTGGCTATATCCCATACAACTGTGAATCGGATGTTAGTTTTGGCTACCGTATGGCAGATACACTCGGTGGATGGAGCGAGATTGTTCCACTGCCCTCATCCCAGTTTTGCACATCTCCGCTTACTGATACGAGTTATTACCGCATATTTGCATGGTGCGACGACTGCCCCGATGGAAAAGATTCCGCTGAAACCGCTGTGCTGCCTATACAGATATCCGCATTTGTATCCGACTCGATTATATGCTTCGGAGATTTAATGCCTAATCTTCTTATTACCGACAGCATCAATATTTTACCGCCTTCGATTGCCGATTCTATACTTTGTCAGGTAGTATTCACCTGGGATACCAGCGAGGATACAGTATGGGATTGGTCATCTATATCGGCTCTTCCTGCTGAAGTATTCCCCGGTTATCCTGTACAATTCGATGGCATGCTTACATACCGCTTCGCACTCTTAGGCGCTACCGATTGTGCGTATGAGGCGGTTGGCAGAATAACTATGCGGCATCCTGTTGCTCTGCTTGAAATAGATCCGAACGATACCATTTGTGAAATGATGCCTTTCTCACTGGATGCCCGTGAATCTTTCTCAAATTGCACCGGAGCCAGTTTGCTATACAAGTATTTTCAGGTAATCGACGACTATTTCTGGCCCCTATCCAGCGATACGGTTGACAGTATAATCTCACCTGATTTAGCACTAATGGCTGGAACATATACATTTGCTGTTGTTGTATTTATGGAAGATGTTCCATGGTGTTGCGACACTGCTTATGCCGAACTTTTTGTATGCGATATCGAGAGACCCGAAATCACTGTAGATGGTGAATGCGCACCGGGAACACTCATGGTGGGACAGGAAGCAGTACTTCATGTAATTAATCCTGACGAATACGACCACTTCTGCTGGGGCATCGGCGATTCACTGCCTCCATTATGCTTCGGTGTCGATTCAACATTCTTATATACGCCTGAAACAGGTGGAACATTATATATAAACCTATGTGTTTACACTTGCGATACCGCATGTAAATACTGCCGTCAGGACACATTCTGGGTAGATGAACCACCCACATGTTATTCACCATGGGATACCATAGCGATAGAAGACGACTGCTCTACTATGTTCGATCTTTCCAGTCGTATTGTAGATAGCGATGGCGATGGCTGGTGGACTGAACTTGTATCAGGTCCCGACAGCTTAGTTGTTAGCGAAAGCGGTATTTTGACATGGAATTGCCCTACAAACTGTCATATCGGCGAGCAATCCATACTGATAGCCGTTCACGACAGTTCGGTCTGCGCCGCTGTGTGCACACTCGATATTCAATTGACCGTTCAGAATACTTTCGAGGGGATAATCGGTATCGATACGCTATTTGGAAGCTCCTGCGTCGAGGATTCATTTGTTTCTACATCCGCCACTTTAGGAACTCTATTTATGGACAATCCCGGTGCGGATTGCCACGATATGAGCCTCGAACTCTATGCGGACGACGAAGGATATTGCGATTGTGGATATTGGACGACAGAAGTCCTTTCATGGCTCGCTATTAACGATATCAGCGGGGTTATTACCGCAGATGTATCGGATGTTCCCCAGGGAAATTATGAGGATACAATACTCTATTCCGACTGTTTTGCAATAGACACAATAATTACTCTTATTTCCGTTCCAAATCACAGCCCTATTATTCTTACCGTTCCGCATGAAATATGGATGATAAGCGGCACCGAAACAAGTGCGGTATTGCTATCCGACTTCGACGATGTTGACGGTGATACATTGGACTGGCTAAACTACAGCATAACCAATAGTGATAGTTTCAGTCTTGCTGCTGTTGGGAATGAGCTTATTCTGCGAGCCGGTGCAACATATCAGAACTTCCCCGGTAATCCGGATACACTCCAGGTGAGTGTTACCGATGGTGAACTCGATGCCACCGCATATATCCTCGTATGGGTATCTGAAACATCGATTCGGCACACACAGCGGAAGCCGACGAAAACTGCACTTGTTGGCGCATATCCAAATCCATTCAATACAAGTGTATGGATAGAAGCTGAATTCGATAAAGCAACACATGCGAGGCTCGGTATCTACGATGCTTCCGGTCGCCTTGTCAGAAAACTTTTCGATGGCAGACTTCCCGCTTCCGTATTTCGATTTTCGTGGGATGGAATGGATGGAAACGCTGCAATAGTGCCATCGGGTAGATATATCGCAGTACTCGATACAGATATCGGTCGCTCGACACAGAATCTTATATTAACGAGATAGCAAGGAAAGCCCGTAAACGAGGGGTTTATATATGAATATGAAAAATACATTAATAACCATGTTCCTGGTTCTATCTTCACTTTTATCAGCGGATATCTCGACTGTAGTATCACAGGACGGCACCGAAATCACTCTTTCGCTGACAACATCTGATGGTGGAGGTCTTGTCGAACTCGATACATGCTCGACTATACTTTGGAGTGGTATCGTGCTCACCGATACAACCTTTACAATTACACGCCCATCATGTTGTTCAATCACCATACGATGGACTCCTATCAACACGGAAAGCTCGGTAGAGGCTTTTTCGGTAGGCGAAAATGTCATGCGCATACCGGGAGGTTGGTTTAATATTGGTGCAACTGTTGAAAACCAACAGTTACTCACCTATGATTTCGATGCGCCGCCGGAATTTATATATGGCTGCACACCAAATAAATGGGTTTTCATCGATACATTCGATATTATGACAATCGAAGTTCCGTGCTCGATATATTCGCAATTCATTGCGGATGGTGGATACGACGACAGCACACATTGGATACTGAAAAACGATGAGCTTTCCGATATACCGGCTCCTCTTGCAGGATGGGACTTAAA
>QNEG01000326.1 GCA_003645115.1 bacterium
ACCGCTGCCCTCGAAACAACCGCCAGAACCACTGTATGAGATACCTCTAACGGCTATACCTGGACTAGAGCCATCACAATCTATGTATGCGCCATAATCCACACCATGCACAATAATACCATCGCTGGAAGTGCCATCGAAATAACCACCTGTGCCACCGTATGCACTGATACCGTATGAACTTCCGGAAGTGTAAATTCCAGAAAAAGCGCCCGAACTTACATATAATCTATAAAGTGAACTCGGCGAGGTTCCGATGCCCACATAAGTTCCATCATCTTGAGTTGCTCCGGTTCCCAGAGATGTAGTTCCAGTCCATCGCGCCAAATAGTTTGATGTTCCACTGCCGGATACTCCGCCGCCACCAGTAGATGATATAGTAATAGTATTTCCCGACCTGGTGACTGAAATATCTGTTCCATTGGCAAAATTTACTGTTTCTCCCGAACTGATATTCGTAGCTGCTCCACCATTCGCCTGTAATCTCCAATAATTATAATAGTCATAGACACCCGTATGATTGTGGTCGCTGCGAGCGGCAAAATTTGCAGAACCGGTTCCAGCAAAATTTACAGAAATTGTCCCTGTGGCAGTAATCGGATTTGGTGAACAAGTAATCCCCGCTCCCTGGTTGATTTGAGTAACTCCGCCACCGGCAGCGGTTTCATCCGGTTGCCATTCCATATTTGAACCGTTCCAAGCAAGGACATAATTAGAACTGGGGGAATTAATAATATTTAAATCTGCTTCAGAAACTATTCCATCTACAATCATCCCAGTGGTGATAGAATTGGATTGTCCCTCGTTGACATATATTCCATCGCCCCAGGTCTGGTCGAATGAGATGGTTCCAGTGGCAGTAATCGGATTTGGCGAGCAGGTAATTCCAGTTCCCTGATTTACTGTATCCACTCCACCGCCACCTGCGCCGGTATAGCTGATAATTATACTGTCTCCAGCGGTGGTAACTCCGATATCTGTGCCGGGAACTATTCGCACCGTGTCAGTTATTCCATTCACATTGGTGACCACATCGGGCATTTCAGGTTCAAGGAAACTAAATTCGATATCTGGTCGGAAATTGGCAGTCGATGTCAGTGGGAAATCGCCGGAAGATTCATTATATCTGGCATTTACCGAGCCAGTGGCAAAACCTTTCCAGTTGGATACGGTGCCATCGGTGGTATTCTTGCGCATAGTAATCAATATATTATTACCATCGTATAAGAATCCGTAGGGCAAATCGATTACCACGCTACCATCGGCTTCGATATTTAGCGTGATTCCATCTGCCACCGGACTACCCGAGGGCAACACCGAACTCGCAGATAAATTGTCTATCAGCACATTGTCCATCCATACATCCACATCATCGATAGTGCCCGATGATGCATCGGAATACAGTGTAATGCTATATATTCTTCCGCCGGTGCAGCCGATATCAGAATTTAGAACCAGAAACTGCCCGATAGATTGCGTAAATGTCTGCAGATTAGCGGGGACATATTGATTTGTGGCACCACCGCCGGTGAGGTCAACCGATAATGGACAATCGCCGGGTGCCAATGTTAGATTCACTATTATATCGGAACCTGCTGTGCTGACTTCAATACCGCCCTCGCCGATGATATTCAAATCGCCGGTGAGCGAATTCAGGCTGGATACTCCAGCTACTCCTCCGCCGGAAAGACTATCCGCAACATTAGCTCGAAACGAATAACCCACCGATGTTAGTGGAATTCTCGGCGACAGAACCTCGCCATTTACCTCGATTTCCATATAGTATTGGACATCGAAAGGCAAATCGATTGGAGTGGTCTCGCCGAGTATAACATCGAAAAGCCCTTTGTTGACCGACACGCTGGAATGATTTTCCTCCCAGAGTGATGACCCGCCAGAGAGCACATCGAAAATGCGGAAAGTCAAGTTATAACTTCCATCCAGCGCTACACCCGAACCATCGGTGATTTTTCCCTGATAGTTCATAGTGCGCGGGACTGCGGCTATTGTCGAAATAATCAGTAAAATAAAAATTATTCCACCCATCAAGTTTAATTTACTCATCTCTACCTCCTGAAAATGACTATGTTTACTCATCCCCTATTTAAGTTCGATAACGGATAATTTTCTAATTCTATCACTGGAACCCCAATGATAAAGTGTTCCATCGGTGACTTTCCATTGGACCTTTATAGTATGTGCTCCCTCGCTCAATGTCTCCAGCCAATGAATAGAATATGGTGCTTCTCTGCTATTGCCATCGTTTTCCATAATGTGAGCACATTTTACCACTCCATCGACTACAATTGCCACCTGATAGTATTGTCCAGCGGTGGAACTATGAACTAACGATGCATCGAACATTATCAATACTGGATTGTTCCCGGTGGTGATATCGATAGACATTCCGGGGACATCGACATAAGATGTGCTGGTAGTGCTGATATTATCGCTGGCAGTAACAGTTTGGACTTGACTGGCACCAGTTGTGGAATATATGGCGGTATCTGCATAGATAGAGCGGAAAGAATATGGAAGCGATGCAAATTTTTCTCTTGGAAAGAAGTATTCATCGGCAGCACCCTCCACACTGCCGTCGTCATCTATATCTACTTTCAATTCAATCCAATATTGTTCGTCGAAAGGTAAATCTATCGGATGGACCTCACCGAGACAGACATCGAATAATCCATTCACGCAATTTGTGGAAAGAGTTTCTGCCCATATAGGTGAACCACCTGTCTCTGCATCGTAAATCATAAATGCGATAACTCGGTCGGCATCGTGGATAGCGACTCCATTTTCATCGGTCAATTTCGCCTGATAATTCATAATTCTGGGGACATAGACCAATGGATTCACAGTCAAAGTAGCGGCATTGCTGGTGGCACTACCACAGGGATTGGTCACCACACACCGATATTGATAACCATCCAATCCAGTTACATCGGAGATATTCATAGTAGCTGTAGAAGTGTTCGAATATACGCCGCCCTCGGACAAATCCAGCCATCCGCCGCCATCGTTTTCCTGCCATTGATATGAGAGAGGAGTAGCACCGGTAGC
>QNEG01000327.1 GCA_003645115.1 bacterium
ACATAATCTATAGAGAAATAGTAAGGAGGACTCGTAATGCAGGCATTAAATTTCCCCTCTAAATCACTTATACTTTTAAGTTCAAGGATGTCTCCCTCTATAATTTTAGCAGGTTCGAAATTAAGTCCATATTTTTTCCTTATTTCCATTGTCTTTTTATGACAATCTTTTATATAGTTAAACTTTTCAATAAACAAACCTATTTTCCCCTTTTTTCTATATCTTGAAGTTCTTGCAAAGGCATCAATAGTATCAAAATATACCGCTAACATCAATTTATTAATTATTGGGTCAGAATGTTCCCATTTCCTATTTTCTATTGTTTTGAATATATTTTGCAAATCTGTCGGCTTTAAATTTAGTTTTTGTTCATCAATGAAAAGTAAATCATTTTTTAATTCAGATAAAACAATTCCCATTGGAGTAACATCTATACCTACACTTTTAATTCCCATAAGAGATGCCTCATGTGTAGTAGTTCCAGAGCCATTGAAAGGGTCAAGAAGAAGTGAATTATGGTCTAATTTAAAAGCATTGATTAATGTTCTAACTATTCGAGGATAGAATTTCCCTTTATATGGGTATAGATTATGAAAAGCATAGGCGTTAGTATCACCAAATTTATCCACCAAATCAGTGTAAAGTGTTGTTTTCCCTTTAACCTTTTCGAGATGAGCTATTCGTAGTCTTATAGAATTTTCATTCCCTTCAAGGTAAACGGTTCTATCCAAAGGATTAATAGTATATTTATCAGCCAGACCCTCCAATTCTAAATTTAGGAATTCTAAGTCGGCTAAAGTTTGCATCCAAAAACCGAATATTGTGTCACCTTTAGGCAACACATAATTTTCAAATTCTTTTTTATAAGCTTCCATTATCTCTTCATAAGATGGAAATTCAGAAAGGTCAAATAAAGTCCCTTGTTCAGCAGAGATACTTTTTGTCATAAATAATCCCCCGTTTTTTCAGGATTGATTTTCCTGATAACTTTCTTAAGTAGTTTTTTTAGTAATAATTATTTTCACTTGTCTAATTTATCTAATCAACAATACCGGCACAGAAACCTGCTGGTGTCTCGCTTTTGCTGTAAATATGTATAATCCCGAGGGCATATCTTTCCCAGCCCAGATGATTTCATTATCGCCTGCCGGGAGTGTCCAATTATGCAGAATTTTTCCATCCAGCGCAAGCATTTTCCCATAAGTGGTATAATCACTGTTTACCGAAATAACACAGCTGGAATTGAATGGATTTGGAGTAACGGAAATTACGAATTTATCAGGAATATATGGATATTCTTTGATTGCGGTAATAGAATTCGGTTCTCCGGGAGTTCCCCAGTCGGGTATGCTGGCATCCCAGTTATCGGGGTCATTGGGGCGCACTGTGGAGTGAATTCGTTCCATAGATTTCCCGGTATTGTTGGCATCCGGTGCCCACGAATCCTGATAAGTGACAGAATCTATTATGCCGAAAGAATTGCCGATTATTACATCATCTTCAGCATTTGCCAGCCTGATTCCGTGGCTAACTTCGGATATATCGATATCTGGGACTATGTGCACCTCGCCGGTATCTGGAACTCGGAACAGTATGGTCAAAAATCCACCACTCGGAATGTTGATTCCTTCGAAATAGTAATCTCCCTCTCCATCTGAAATGAACCAAGTGCTATCCAGATAGACATCGGAGTCGGAAATATTGAATAGCTCGACCCATTCTTCCTCGTCGGTTCCCGGCGGATTGGACATAATCTCATTCACCACGATTTGTGCGTAAATTGACACAAAAATCGCCAGCAGAGTAATCAGAATAACTGCCCTTCTCATAATAATCCCTCCTTTATTTTAGTTTAACTGACATTTTGGTTATAAACATTTTGCGATTTTCATCAAAACATTCTACCTGCCGTATCAGTTCGATATTTGTGAGGACATCCTTTCCAATTGGCAGGATGAAATCTTTTAAAAATTGTTCCGCAGAATACGATTGTATCATATCCCATTCAGATAGTATTCGTAAGTGTTTGCTCACATTTGATGCCATTTTATCAGGAATTATCACATTGCAGGAAATTCCTTCACTCTCCTGGAGGTGCTCTTTTATAATTTTTGGACTACCTAATTTCGATTTCAGCAATGCATCTGAGCAAGAGGAAATCAGCACCACAGAACCATCTATTCTATAAGCGAATCCCAGTTCTGTTCCCAGCATATCACAAAGAAAATTCACTTTTCCATCGGTTTTCCACACTGAAGTGTAATCTTTCAATATAGTATCGGTTGCCATATCGGCGATATGAACTTTGGCTGGTTCTATCCAATGGGTAGGGTTATCCATTTTCAGAAATATTATGGGCAGAATTAAAGTGATATCGGAGTCCTCATAATCGAGTGGGAACCAGGAACAGCCAGCTGATATTAGTGAAGGATTATCGTTTTCCTGAAGTGAAAATAATTCGCCGAATGGTAACATTGTTTCCACCGAATAGAATTTGCTCACTGCGAATTCGTTATATAAAAATGCATTTTTTGGCGTGTAATCGAGGAATTCTCCCAGTGTCTTATTTTCGATTTCCAACTCGGGATTATCCGGATAGCTCGCTCTGATTATTTCGGCTATATTGTCTTGGAATTTGAATGAAAATGCCACTCGCTTGAAAGTCTGTCTTTCGGATGGCACTCCCTGATAATAACGATTGTAATACGGGTCGTTGCGAAGTAATTCCGTATTTAGGATTACCGCAGCCTGTTCTTTTTCACCGGTGAATTCGCAGGCATCGAGAACCTGGAAAAATAATTTATCATCACCTATCGATTTTAATGCGGATGACTCATTATTTATCAAAGCGATAGTGCGTTGGATTTGTTTCGGCGAATTGCTGATAATCAACAAGCCATCATACCAGAAGAAACCGCCCCAGGCTCCCTGTCGGTCTCGCTGTGCAGTCCAATAAGTTATTTCACCTTGCGGATGTTTTTCATACCAACTTCGAGGTTTTTTTAGAATTGGCGGCATTACAGGCATAGTAGTGATA
>QNEG01000328.1 GCA_003645115.1 bacterium
ATATATCGTATGTCAACCCTCCGGGTGGAATATCTGTTCCACAATTTGGTGCGCCGATTGCCGGCGTGAGCATGAATCCGATTGGCGGCTCGAGGTCGAAAAGTGCACCATAGAGTGAATCGAAGACATTTCCACAATCGTCTTCTATATGCAGTTGGAACCAATGTCCTCCATTTTCCCAATAAGCGGTATCCGGTTCGAATCGCAGAAGCGAGTCGAGAGAAAACCATGTCGAGTCGAGCGTGAATGTATCGGTGCTGTCGATGACGAGCCATGAAGCGGAAGAATCCACATCGCATGTGGAATCCATTTCCACGGAGAAATAAATCACCTGGTCGTCGCAGGCGATATAGACATCCTGCGGAGGATAAAGCAAAACGACGAAAAGTTCACTGCTATCCTCGGCACAATGATATCTCCAGCACAGCGGCAGGCCGGATACCGGATTTCCCATCGTGTCGGATAATTCTGTTAGACATATTTCCACATCGGCACCGCAGTCAGGGAATTCCGGCATCTCTATAATCATCGTATCGCCCGATAGCGATAGTGTCGGCTCGATTCCAGCACATCCGCCATCCGTTACAATAAATTCGGCGGATGAAGTATCGGGAGGGAATACACTGCTCATGGAAAGCCATCGGAATATGTTCATAGCGAAATGGAAATGCGTGCGAGTGTATATATCCAGACCATGCCAGGGACCGTTGGTGAAAGTTTGCTCGTCATAGAAAGCCATGATTCTTCCACAGCCAACATAAGCGATGGACATAGCGCAACTATGAGTACCATCCCATAAGCAAAACGCAGGTTCAGATGTATGCATTTCGTATGTGCCCCCTCCTGCTATGATGGATAGCCCGTCGCTAAGTGGTGGAAATGGCGGCAAATCACTAACGATGACAGAATCGGTGGCTCCGGTGTATAGCCCATAATATTCTATTCCAAACTGACGAATAAGAAGATTATGCGAGGACCATACTGCCGAAGGATAGTCCCATCCGGCTATTGAGAACAGCACTCCGCCTTCACTAATAAAATTCCAAACCGCGGCGCTTTCCGCTGGCGTATATGTTCGCTTTGTGCTGCCTAATACTATTATGTCGAGCGTATCCAATAAATATGTTGTGAGAACAATTGGGTCATTCACTTCGTGTATGGTGAATCCCAAAAATTCCAGCGAATCTCTCCAATCGGTGTAGGCAACTGAAGATGCGGAATATATTGGGTCGAGTCTGCCATTTGGTGCCCAATCAAAATCGTTTATCCACAGCACTCGGCGGCGTTCAGTGGTGTCGCATGAAAGCCAGACACCGATTTTTATATCACAGGAGTCATATGCTCCGGGTTCGGGTATGGCGAAAACATTTAGATCGAGTGTTTCATCTGAGCAAGGCTCGAATTCAAATTCAATCATCTCTAACCACGGCAAATATGCTACATTGGAATACCATAATTCAGCGCGATACTGAATATATCGATGCCCAAGAATTGATACTGGCAGGGCGGAATCATCCGTAAGTGTATCCCAGTCGGTCCAGGATACATCGGGTATCGGTGTATCACCGGTACGGGCAAGAATTAATACCTGTGAACCAATGGGATTAGGTAAACTACCGGATTCATAATCCCGCTCGTCATATGCAATCCAATTAACAGAACCTGAACAGAAACCAAATTCATATTCGGTGTCAAATATATTACTTTCATACCACCCGGATGGACTTCTGTCGCGAATATTTCCAGGTTCACGGAACATTCCATGATGGTCATGACCTATCGGGAAAGATTCATAAGTAGTAAAATCTGGACCCCAGAAAAGATATGAAGGAGATGAAGAGGAGTTGACAAAAATATCAACATTCCCATCATGATTTGCATCGATAACAGTTCCACCAGTACAATTCACGCCGAATGGTGTAGCATCGTAACTTGCTGCATCAGAAAAATGCCCCGTTCCATCATTGATATATATCGGAATTTCATCAGATGTAGCACTGCTATTGCCATGAAAAAATATAATATCCAGAAAACCATCACCATTAAAATCATATAATGCAGAACCACCATAATTTACACCGGGATTGACGCTATGGTGGGTAAATATCCAGTCACCTTCATTAATAAAAATATCAGAGAAGTTTATTGATACACATCCAGTAAATACAAGGTCAATATCACCGTCATTATCCAAATCTCCCACGCTCAGTCCATGGGGAGCAGAGGTTGATAACGATATCGGGAATGTTGATGATGGAAGAAGATTAAACGATCTTGCACCGACATTTTCTAAAGCACAAAAACCATATGAACCATAGTGAATTGCAGCTATATCTAAATCAGAATCTCCATCAAAATCACCGCTTTCAATATTATGTACAAGTCCCCCGGGAACAGAATAATCGGTATAAGTGTCTGTGCTATATAAATATCCCGGTTCACCCCAATAAACTCGGAAAACAGAACTTGTGAATCCCGCAAGCCCAACATCAAGGTATCCATCTCTATCAAAATCGGCAATATAAACCGCTTCTGAACCAAGGTTGGGTAATATTGTTGGAGATGGTAAAAAACCCGATGCACTATTCCAGTGAATTGATAGATTACTCGATCCATATCCGGAGTGAATAAGCTCAGGATAGCCATCGATATTAAGATCGGCAACATCACAATTTCCTCCGATTCCTTCTGATGAATACCATGAATGATCTAAACCATATGGACCCATATACCATACTTTAACGCCACCATCCGCCGAAATAAAGTCGGGATAACCATTTAGGTCTATATCAAATCTTGCGAACCATTCAACTGCACCACTGTCTCCCGCAGATTCCGAATTTAATCGAAATGAAGCATATAGACTTGGATCGATATAACCATCAGCAAAATCCGATTGAGATGTCTCAATCCAGGTAATTTGTCCAAAGCAAACACCGAATAAAATCCCATTAAATAATGCTAGGGTAATTATATATTTCATGTTTCCCACCTTGTCCCAACGCTTTATTTATTTTTATGTCACTATATATTAC
>QNEG01000329.1 GCA_003645115.1 bacterium
AAGAAGGTTCTCAAAAGCTGTAAACTCCGGCAAAAGATGATGGAATTGAAAAACAAATCCAATCGAATTTGAGCGTAGATGAGCGGAAGCGGTAGAAGTAAGCTGGGACACATCTTTACCATCGAAATATAACTTGCCTCGAGATAGTGTATCGATAAGACCGAATATATGGAGTAATGTGCTCTTACCAACACCGGAAGCGCCGACTATAGCGTAAAAATCCCCCGCGGAAACGGTGAAATCGAGTTCTTTGAGAACATCAAGCCGCCCATCGGGCGAGGGATACCATTTCCATAAATTATTGCATTCTACAAGATATTTTCCATCCATTATCGAAATCCTTCTAATACTTTGATTCCCATTGAATTAACTCGTATGCCCGAATGCTTATATACGAATAGAGATATCGGCTAAGTCTATACAAACGGGCAACCCAGAATAAGTTGCCCGTTTGCTATATCAATATTTTCTTTCATTATAACCGGTAAAATCCTATGGACTTATTGTTAAAGCTCCATTCGCGGATGACAGTATCCAGTAGCCACTTCCCGGTATTACCGATGTTGCAATTTCATACATCCCGCTTTCACAATCCCATGTGTATATATCTCCAATGAGTAATCCCGGCGGGTTCGTGGTGAACATTGCGGTATCCGAGACCGAACCGACAAGATTCCAACCGGCGTATATAGGAATTGTAATCTCGTCCATTGCTATACCCCCGATGTCATGAACTCCCGCCTCTGTGGAATATACCCAAAAAGCGAATCCATATCTGGGGATATCGCTAAGGAAGTATGATTGAGTTAATCCGCTGAATTCATAAGGTCCCGCGAATATACCTTCTATAAAGTTTGTCCATTCGGGAACGGTGATTGCCGTAGGCAGCGATGACAGATTCCATCCTGCGCAAAGCTCCATCTGACCCGCATCCGGCACGGGCTGCTCGTATGTGATTGTTAAAGTTTCATTTGCACTGTAGTGATAAATCGAATCACGTTCCATGTCTATCATGTAATTAAGCATTACGACGCCATCGGGCCAATGCAGTGGATTCCAATACAACGAGCCGGCTTCCTCTACCGTAATGGGATGCCATTCGGTTGGGAGGTCGTATGTATTGTGCAAATCGCGCTTGAGTTTCGTTACCGCGGGATGTCCCGGGTCATCCATCGGGAGATATACTTCCGTTGCATTTGGTATTGGAGGAAGCATAATTAAATCCAGTGCCGGGTCGAATAAATCGCTTCCGCCATCCGCGCAGCCAATGGAAACAACTTCGGATTCGAGATAACCGCCTACACCGTTATAGCCGGTGAAAATCAGGTCGTGTGTCCATTGTGTTTGCTGCCAGAGCACGAATATCATTCCGTCTTCTGCATAATATCCAACTCCACCGCTGTCGATAATTGCATCTGTCATCATTACAGGCGTGAATGACGCACCCGGGGCATCGTCGTTCACATGGAAATCGATATAGAAAAATACATCGCCGTCGCCGACAGGCGATGTATTGGATGCTTCTATGTGAAGTATGTTGTCGGTTATATCATGCGATACAGTGAATCCATGTGATGCCGTACCGGTAACAACCACATCGTTAACGGTAACAACAGCGGGATTGAAGCCTATCCAAAGCTCATATGTTTGTATCATAAAGCGTGACGCATCTTCCGTTAGAAGCGGGAACATAACATCATCGCCGGGATAAAGCGTTGTATCGGGGAACCAGAGATGCAGGAAATCGACAGTGAACCACCAGCAGTAATCGTCCGTGTTTGGACCACAATAATCCGTCGATACAACATCGCCGGCGGAAATGCAAATATCGATAGTATCACCTTGTTCCCATGAATATGTTCCCGATGCGTCGAAATGTAGTGTACTGTCTGTCGGTTCATATGTAAGCTCGGGGTCGGTAAGCATAAATGTATCTACACCATCGACAATCAGCATTACCGATGATTCATCGAGTCCCGCTATTTCATCCCATAAATGAACTGTGATGTCATCGGGGATTCCTCCAACTACCGTTCCATTTTCCGGGTATTCATCATTGAATAGCGGTGGGTCGAGGTCGACGATGAACCATCCTGATACGGGAGCTGCGAGTGTACATGCACCGGCGTCTTCGGCTTCGACAAGTGTGTAATGAACTTCATCACCGGATGCAAAATCTCCAGCATCCGGAACATAAGTTAATGTATGATTTAGGAATGCCATTTCGGGTTCGGATGGATATTCGAGTGTGTCGCCGTTTATATCCATTCTTATACTGGCGGTATTTATTCCGCAATCATCATCGTGTATTCCAATAATTATTGGTTGAGGCTCACACGCTGTCCATACGCCCGGGTCGGGGTGGATATTGTATGCAACTGTTGGTGTGCACCAGCAATTGGGAATATACATACATCCCGGTGCATCGGCTTCAAAGCTATCGGTATAAATGGTTACATTGAAGCAACCATTTACTCCAATCGAGCATCCTTCAGCATAATCGATTCGCCATATAAAGGGTGCTATTTCACCGGGACCGACATCCGTTCTGACCATTGGATTGTCGCCATGGAGAATTTCTATACAGGAACCGTATTCGATGTATCCGAAAAGGGAATCGATGTGCATCCCCGATGAATTGTATGCATATATTTGAAGCACCTGAAATTCACCGAGCATCGGTATAATATCGGCATATATCGATGTAAATCCCTCGGTGAAGTTAAACCAGCCTCCGCCGGTCGAGTCGGCGAAATCGTTGTAAAACCACTCGCTATATACTTCATCGGCGCATCCGGAATAGTCGCATGATATTGGATCGGTTGTAACGCAGAACAGCATCACTGCATTGTCGAGCAGTACGGTTTCAACTTCTGCACCGGAATAATCGGATATGCAATCAGAGCAATAACTTGTAATATCGCAGAAACATGCATCGGTAAGCAATATTATGACTTTAAGCGCGCCTTCACGCCATTCCATCGAATCCATTGCCGCCATTATTCCATCCAATGATGTTTCGGGTATATCAC
>QNEG01000330.1 GCA_003645115.1 bacterium
GCTAATACTTTGGGCAAAAGATTTTCTATATACGGCGGAGAAGCAAATAGAATAGTTTCAGTTTCTGGCTCAAAATTTCGTAACCATACAATCGCATCCGCTCGAACAATTTGCCATTTGCCTTGGTCAAAATTCAACTCTCCAATATTTTGCTGGATTATCCGACAATTCTTATGGACTAATTCCACAAATATTATGGGTTCTGCTCCTCTTGACATAGCCTCCATACCCATAGTTCCACTTCCGGCGAACAGGTCTATGAAACACAATCCTGATATATCGCCCAGAATTTCAAAGAACGCTCTTCTCAGCCGTGCTGGAGTTGGTCTAACCTTATCGGGAACTTTACTTATTATTTGCCCACAGGCTGAACCGCCGCTTATTCTTATTTTTGACATATCAAATAATTTTATTGAAATAAACTTTAAAATCAAGTAATAATTATCATTTATTTGTCTGTATTATGAATTTTGCATCACAGGTGGAACCTAATCCATCATAAACGCATATAATCGGGACGAGAGAAAAATTGTCTTAACTGCGGTTTATTTTCCCGTGTCCTCCGTAGTTCTGCATTTCATTTTGCCAGCACTATACACTTTGTTTATATCTCATTGAAAGAATAATTTTACTGCGTATATTTCACTATTGATTGGTATTTTCGTGGGCTATAATTACACATACCACATACTATCTTCGAAATCTGGAGAAGGGACAGTGATTTCTATATATTGCCCGCCGCCTGGGAATCTCTGTTCGAGGAATGAATTCTCCTTCACATATAAAACCAATCGAATGATATCGTTCTGCTGTGCGGATAGGACAGCGAATGGACTTCGCATCTCACAAATCTGCTCGCAAACCACCTCGATATCTGCATCCTCGATAACCTTTTCCTCATCGTTTATTTCCAACAAATCCCATTGGATTTTTTCAGTGTCGCTATTATAAAAAATCTTTAATTCCATTCGAACCGGTTTCATAAATTCGATACTGAAATTACCGCCCTTTTTCATAAATTCTATCAGAGGATTTTTAGAATCTATCCGAAAGTATAGATTATCTATATCGAAACCAAAAAATAGTCTTTGTATGATAAAGGGTTTCGCGGTGTGCATTGTGCCTCGGAATCCAGATGCTCGATAGAAACCCGCCGATGACCATTCGAAATATGTGGTCGCTTTGCCCTCCAAGGAGGGTTTCATAAATTGTATGGGATTCCTGATAGGTTCCGCAGGATGTTCGATAATATGGACTGGCTCCTCCAATTCTCGTGGTGGAGTCTCATCCATTAGTTCGTATATTCTCCTTATTTGATGTCGGAATAGTGTATCGAAATACTCGATATATGGAGTATAGTTAGTATCACCGAACCACCAGAACCAGTCCGAGCCTTCGGCAACCGATATGTAATGGATTATTTTCTGCTTCAGCTCCGGTTCGATAGCATCAGAATTCATCTGGAAATAACTTCGCGCCTCGGATAACAGTTCCCAGGCACGATTTTTCTCCGGCGAACCACACCAGGTAGTGAAATCGCCATTTATCCACGAACCTGGAGCGAGTCTATCCAGCGGGGGAAAATCGGTATGATTACTAAGGTATTCCTGGAATGTAATTGGAACTATATCTGGATGTTCCAGCAATTTGGTATATAACATTGTCAGGAATGGTTTTCCATTATGTTCATAATATTCCCAGGCATTTTCTCCATCGAGTATAATAGATATAATATAATCCTTATCATCGTGGGGTAGCGCATCTCGGATTCTCATAAGTGAATTGATAAAATCGTTCACTGCTTCTTCCACATCCCATTTATAATATTCGAACCCGATTTTATCCGATAGCTTTTTATCCCTAAAGAATACGGATAACCGTTGCTTTCCTCGAAAGATAGAATATGGAGTATATAATTTCTGCGGAGTCAAATCACGATATTGACCATAAGAAAGTTCTAGTGATTTTTTCAAAATATCTTCATCGGTAAAGAAATACTTAGTATCAGCTTCGATAAACATAGGAACAATTTCATCCGCCACACTACCCTCTGGGGGCCAGATTCCCTGCGGGTTTCTGCCAAAAGTTTTATTGAAATAATCCTTGCCCATTTGAATTTGTCTCATCGCATCGGCGGGATAGATAAATTGTTTATTGGGCAAAGTAGTGGATGGAAGTGCCTTGCGAGCCAGGGAAACATCGCACAACAACGGAATAATTGGATGAAAATAAGGTGAGAAAGTAAGTTCAATTTTGTTCTCATCCCAGAGTTTTTTCAGATATGGTATTATCTGTTTCAACCGTTGTTGAGCCAGTTCTATCAGGAATCGTTTTTCCTGAATGGAATAATTTTCATCCTTGATAATTAATTTTTTGACTTCGGGCATTTCTCGAAAACTTTCTCCCATCCACGCTAACAGGAAATGGACTTGAATGTCCCTGATATCTTTACTTTCGAACATCCTCCAATCATTAGATTTTCCACGCCTGATATTCAAATCCATATATCTGGGAGAAGTTTTTATAAACCTTTCATAATTCACCTCGAATAACCTGGAGACCACCATATTTAGTCTTACTTCATCCATTTCATCCATTTCGGGAATTATGGCTTCCCAATATGGGTCAGTGGTATTTCCCTCGGCGAGCAACTCTATTTGTTTGAGCAATGATGGGACATAATTAAAAGTAGCTGGGAATCCGGTTTCTTCGACTATTCTGGGCATATCGTAGTAATCCTTAAGTGAGTGAAGTCTAACCCAGGGCATAGCGGATTCTCCCTGTTCATCCCAGATATACCAAGGTTGATGCATATGCCATAAAAAAGATATATATAATGGTTTATTAACTGTCATTTTTGTTCCTCCCTTTACTTCGAGCATTTATAGAGACTTTGCATAACGAGTCTAACAATGCAGTGATTGCCACCTCCAGCATTTGTTTATCGGGTGGTTTTGTAGTAATTCTTTGAAGCCATAATCCTGGTGCGATTATAATCTTTCCAATTTTATTATCTCTTAAATAC
>QNEG01000331.1 GCA_003645115.1 bacterium
AGGATAGATTGCTCACCGTAATTCTGGATGGTGAAAATGCCTGGGAATGGTATCGTCTGGATATGGATGGAAAAAATTTCTTGAATGCATTATATCGTAAATTGACCAAACTTCAGGACGAAGGGAAAATAATCACGGTGACTACCAGCGAATATATACTGGGCAATCCGGCTCGGGGAATAAATGCTCACCCCGTAGAAACTATGCGCGAATTGGAACCACTTTGGCCCGGTTCGTGGATAAATGCAAATTTCGATACTTGGATAGGCGAATCGGAGGAAAATACTGCCTGGGAATATCTACTAACCACACGAAATACATTGGAACAATCAGGGCTTGCGCCACCGGACCCGAAATTGGAGATACCAACCGATGCCAAGAAAGACCAATCATACTGGACATATCGCGCTTGGGATGAAATGTATGCTGCCGAGGGCAGTGATTGGTTCTGGTGGTATGGCGC
This sequence comes from bacterium, assembly GCA_003645115.1. GTDB lineage: Bacteria > UBP14 > UBA6098 > B30-G16 > B30-G16 > B30-G16. Next base: position 464 of record QNEG01000331.1, read on the forward strand.
AGACCAGGGTGCTCCCGGTGGCGATAAACCATTCGATGATGCCTATCTTACTCATCTTAAAAGCGTGTATAAATTTATGCGAAAAGCAGGATGGAGTGGAGAGACACCGGATTTCACACCGATATTGTCCAAGACTGCTACTGGCGGCGGCGGTGCTATGGCTCGTTCCGCAAAGAAAATAAAAGTCCTGTTCACCTGTGATGCCAGTGCGCAAAAAGTGCCCGATGCTATCTACATAGTGGGAGAATTGCCCGAACTCGGCGCTTGGACTCCAAATAAGGTTAAAATGTTCGATGATGGCACTCACGGCGATGAAAAGAAAAACGACAACATCTGGACATTAGAACTGCAATTGCCGGAGAATATCTCTGTCCAATATAAATACACCAATTCAGGCCAGGAGGGAGTATGGACACCCGGCGAGGAATTCCCGGTGACCAATCGACAAGTGTTCATTCGTGATGACGGCACCGGAAAAATGGTAGTGGAAGATACATTTGGGGAAATGTAATTTCACAGGAACAATTTTAGTCGAATCTCATCTGAAATTCCACAGTGAACATATCATCGGGATTGCTGGATTCTCCCTGGGTTAATTCATAATTCAATCTCAAGTGGCTCAACCATTTATGTTGGTCGAATTGGAAGGTCAAACCGAAAGTATATCTTTCCATTTTGTTATTATCGCCAGCGGGATTGTGGAAATCATATCGCACCGCTGGAATTATGTTGTAAAGTAATTTCTTCTGGATAGGAATTTCATACAATGCGTATGCATACAGTGCTGAGGATGTTTCATCCAGATAATCTTGAATGGAAGCCTCCGTGGAAATTTGTAGTCCTCCGATATTGCAATTGGCGAATGCGGAATAAAAGTTTTGATTTTCAGCGAGGTCATCGATAGAATTGTCCTTACCAACAGAGATTGCTCCGCCGAAATTTATTTCATCGATTGGAGTGATTTCCAATCTTCCCAGAATATTTTTATAGTTATTATTATCCACCACATTCATCCCACTGCCGTTGGAAACTCCCGCATATAGTCTCACTGGATTTATCTGATAATCGGCATAGATACCGATATCACGGTATGCGGGTGAATTCCTAACCACATAGCCTCGATTTATGAAGTCGATTTTGGACGATGATTTCATATTTTCATAAGCGAATGGATTCACATATTGTCCAGCTACAAATCGCAAATTTTTCACGGGCGTAAACCATATTTGTGCATCCAGTAAACTTGCCACAAATTCATATTCCTTATCGGTTTGCAAACTCAAACTATCCTGTCCGTATAATATCAGTTCGTTGTCTATATCCGAGATATTATTACTATTGAAATATGCGAAGAAAAATACCGATGAGTATTCATTTATATCCGCTACAAAACCCAGAGTAGCCAGGATTAGTCTAAATTGATTGGAATTGTCTCCGTCCTCCGAAAGAATGAGTTGATATGCAGGTTTAAAATATCCGAACCAATACACTGTGGTTCTTTTTTGCGCAAATGACATACCCAGAATCAATATCGATATTCCTACAATAATAATTCTTCTCACCAAAATCATTGGGAACCCTCCTTTTTGATAATGTTAGAAAATTTATTTTTCCATCGCTTTTTTTCTTAACTCTGGCGAAAGTTTCTCGATTGCGTATCTCAATGCTGTCCGTGGCATACGAGATTTATTTTTCATCACATAGTCGAACACCATTTGCGGATGAGCCTTGCTTATTTCCTTCAACATCCAGCCGTAGCCTTTTTGAACCATATCATCCTCATCCAATAGCAGCATATCGGCTATGTGGAAAGAATCCTTTATATATTTTCCCTTCCTGTTGGAATATATCATAATCACCGCCGATGCTCTGCGCATCCATCGGTTTTTCGATTTAGTCCAGGATTTCACCTGGGGCAAAAATTGTGGAAATTGGAGTATATATTCGCCGAAAGCCTTGCTACAGAAGCTATCACAGGCGCCCCAGTTGGATACATATTTACTCAACCAATTCTCGAATATCTTAAAATCGCTCTCATCGAAATATTTTTTCAACCGGAATGCCCAATCGAACGCCATACCGATTTCCTCACCATAACCGGAGTTAAGCAAACATTCGCATAATTCGAATATTTCTTTTTTGTCCAGATGATTTACTTGTTTGAAATACTTTCTCGAAATTTTCTTAAAAACTGGTCCTCGAACTCCATATACTTTAACCTCCTCCTTGAAAAATCGTTGTATCCCGACTTTATATTCCGAATCGACATTTCGATTTAATTCATTTCTTATTTCTTTTAGTATCTTTTCTTTGCACTTGTTCATAATTTCTCCTTGGGTTCTAATAATTCCTTGTTTTTTGCTGGTGTAAATGGCAATATGAGCGCTGGGATAATTAAAGAAACGAGCATACCTATTGTTCCCGCCTGTGGAGCGTGTTTTGGTCCCCAGAAAAAATAAAGGAGCAGACAGGTGCCGAGCCCGAGCATCCCCGAGGTTATTGCGGAAAATTTATTGGCGCGTTTAGTCAGGATACCGA
>QNEG01000332.1 GCA_003645115.1 bacterium
ATCCGCTGAGCACTATCACATCGACTGAATTTTTTATCAATTTCTCCAGAATCTGGTTGGTAGATCTTCCCGGCATAATAAGGTCGAGTATCACTATGTGCGGAGAATATTGTTCCGCCATCTCGAATGCCTCATCGCCATTTTTTGCACACCCTACGATATCCAGATTATCGAGCGATGAGAGTGCATCACAAAGTTGCACACACACTAATGCGCTATCATCGGCGATAAGTAATCTGGTCTTTTCACCGAACTGCTTTTGCATTTCCGGTTCCTCGACCGATTTCTCGATTATTCCGATAGTTAGTTCGTGTGAGGGAACTCGCGCAGGAAATGCGAGTATAGTCCATCCCTGTGGTGGAGTATATTTTTCCACCTGATTCGAAAATATGCTTTTGGGAGTATGAATATTAACTTTTTGTCCCAATTCCAAAAATTGTGAGGTTATATTTCCACATATCACATTAGTCAATTCTCGAATAAAATCTGCTGTCAACTCATCATCATAAGAAATATCTTCATCGTGATAGAGTTTTCGTGCAATCTCGTAAGCGAGTTCACTGGGCAGTGAAATGAAATATTTAATATCCATACTGCCGGAGAAATCCACAATGGAAAGCAAAAATTTATTCTGGATGGAACTTTGATAATAGCCTTTCCCCAATTTCAATATCAGGTGAGGCATTCTGCGGAATAATTTTATAGTGATATCCAGCAGGATATGGATTTCATCGAAATATGGATGATTTTCGGGAATTAAATCTACCAGATTTTCAATCGGTCTCTGCTGATTATGAAATTCATCCAGAAGTTCTGACAACTGTTTTCCAGTAAGATAACCTTTTTCTATCAGCACCTGCCCCAAAAATATGTGATTATTCTTTTGAATGGTGATTAACTTTTCCAGTTGCTGTTGAGTCAAAAACCCCAATTCGATTGCCAATTCACCGAACAGCTTATCGGTTCTGCGTTGCTCCTGATTTATAAAATCCACTTGCTCCTCGGTAAGAAACTTTTTCTTTATTGCTAATTCGCCGATTTTTATCGCCATCTTCTGCTGATATTCCAATGAATCGAGAAGTTGCTGTTGGGTAATTATTTTTTTCTCTAAAAGAAACTGCCCGAAAAATTTTGGTTCCATTTAAATCCCTTCCCTATTTTTAATACACACATTGGCTTATTTATACCCGATAGTCAAGCAAAATTTCCTAATTAACAATATTAAATAATTTATCATTTCGTTAATCCTCATAATACAGGACTCCAAGTTCTATTTTTCCAGTTTGAACAGAACCCGGAAACAAAATTATTTTTTGCTTATTCAGAGGAGTCAAAGTATCCTTTTCATCACTCAAGATAGAGATAGGTGGCGACATAGAAATTTCTTTCCCCATTTCCAGAATATGAGATATAGCATTTCCACAGATTATATTCGCTATTTCGCCAATGCAATCCTTGACTATTTCATCATTGCAATCTAATTCGTCATCATTGTATATTTTTTTAGTAATACTACAAGCTACTTTTTGGGGTAAATTGAGAAAATAATTCATTTCAGGACTTCCAGAAAGCCGAATCATACTTATCAAATATTTATTATTCACAGTTTTTTGAGATATAAATCCCTTGCCCAGTTTCAAATGCAAATCAGCCATTCGGCGAAATATCTTTATGCTGACATCCAGCAATGAAAAAATTTCATCGAATAGTTTAAAGTTCCGTGGTATAATATCCTGAAGAGAGGAAATCGGTCTTTGTTCATTATGAAATTCACGAAGATAATCTTGAATTTGTTGTTTTGTAAGGAAACCGAGTTCAACTAAAGCTTGACCCAAAAAAATGTGGTTGTTTTTCTGAATTTTTATCATTGTTTTCAATTGCTGCTCTGTAATATAACCCATAGAAATTGCCAGTTCACCGAAATATTTATCGGTCAGTCTTTGTTCCTGATGAACTCTTTCCACTTGTTTTGGGGTCATTAATTTCATTTGGATTGCGATTTCGCCTATCTTGGTAGCATCCTCCACCTGCTGATATTGCAATGCCTTGAAAAGCTGTTCTTGAGTTATACATCCTTTTTCGAGTAAAAACTGCCCAAAAAATTTAGGTATAGTGGAATTCATATCGACTCCTCAGCAAATTATTTTTTCAATTTATCATTCTATTTATAATTCTATATATTTATTATAACTCACACAATAAAAAAAATGAACAATCATTTAACATAATATAAATAAAATCCTCCTCGCTCGGATAGAGTTCGTAAGTCGGGATTTATCCGAATACTTCCCAAAAGAACTAAATTTATCGGGGCGCCCGGATTTGAACCGGGGACCCCTGGCCCCCCATGCCAGTGCGCTTCCAGACTGCGCCACGCCCCGATATTATTCCCGAAAGTAATATAATATCTCCATTCTGGCAAGCTTTTTTTCAATAATCTATTCTACATTAAATCTATTCCAGTAATCGCCTGATTTCAGCGAGTCTCTTATAAATATCCCTGGCAAAATTCCTGCACTCCTTGGGAATAGGTTTCACTCCCTTTTTCCCTGCAATTCTGGCTCGTTTCCTCATCTGACGAATTCTCTGCTTAGCCCCCTCGATAGTATATCCTTCATCGTAAAGCAATCTCTTTATCTGTTGTATCATCTCGATATCCTTTTGACGATAAGCGCGATTCCCAGCTCGATTTCTTTTGGGACGCAGAAATGGAAACTCACTTTCCCAATACCTCAATATATGAGGTTTAAGTCCAGTTATCTCACCCACTTCGGTAATAGAATAGTAGAGTTTTTTAAATCTCCCCTTTTCACTTTTCGATTTTTTTCTTGCCATAATTTACTCTTTCTTAAATATTGGTTTTTCTTTGCCTTCTATAAGTCTTTTAATATTTTCTCTGTGAGTATAAGTGATTAGCACAGCGAGTATTACACTCAATATTTTCACCTGAATCTGCCAATCGAACAAGAAAGTTGAGCCTGCGAACATCCACACTGCAG
>QNEG01000333.1 GCA_003645115.1 bacterium
AATTATAATTACTGGTATTATAAAAGTCGAGAAATAATTTTCAATTTTATGTTCGCTTCATCTTAGTTCGGTCGAGCGGACAGAAAATAGAAACCGCAGATACACGCAGATATACACAGATAAAAATTTCTCGTCTCCCTGTTCCTCGAAATGACATATCCCAATAAAGATTTTCCATCTGCGTTAATCTGTGTTCATCTGTGGTTCCGCAACCCGAAAGATGCGGTTATGTTCTTCCAAACTTATGTGCTTCAGGTTGTTTTCTCAACAACATTCCGGCAATTCGCATATTTTTCCTACGATTTTTTAGTTTAGTTTCTGATTTTGTGGAGAATTATTTTTTCTGCGAGTTTCAGTGCGGAATCGAGTTTTTTAGGATTGTTTCCGCCTGCCTGAGCGAAATCGGGGCGACCACCACCACTGCCACCAGCGACTGTTGCCACTTGGCGCACTATCTCGCCCGCTTTTATATTATTCGAATTAATCATATCCTCCGTGACACTGCATACGAATGCCACTTTACCATCCTGCAGAACGGCACCTAACAATATCACTCCCGATGAAACATTCTTCTCTAAATCACTAACTATTTTCAATAATTCGTCTCTGGAGCGCACCGTGACTTTCGATATTATCACTTTGCTTTGCTCTATCTGGAGTGCAGATTCGAGTAAATTCTCTGCGGTAGTTTCTGCTCGAGCATCGGAAAGCTTTTCCTGTTTCTTTCTTATGTCCGAAAGCTCATCGAAAAGTTTATCCAATCTATCCAACACTTCATCCTCGGTGGCGGAAAGTTTTCGTTTTATCTCCGACCATTTTCGGCGAATAGATTGTGCATAATGGACTGCTGTCAATCCGGTGATAGCTTCGATTCTTCGCATTCCCGAACCGATATTTTGCTCATCCGTAATCAAAAAAAGTCCCAGCTTTCCAGTGGAATCTATATGAGTTCCGCCGCACAATTCTTTGGAGAAATCATTTATTTTCACCATTCTGACTTTCGAACCATATTTTTCACCGAACAAAGCGATAGCGCCTTCATCTATAGCATCCTGATAAGAAGTAATCTGGGTAGAAACTGGCAAATTATTTTGAATAACTTCATTTACTATTCTCTCGATTTTTTCCAGTTGGTCGATAGTAGGTGTTTCATAGTGAGTGTAATCGAATCTGAGTCTGTCGTGAGCCACCATAGAACCCGCCTGGCGAATGTGAGTTCCCAGCACCGAACGAAGTGCTCGATGTAGTAAATGGGTGGCAGTATGATTTTTTCGGATAGCATCTCTTCGCTGATGTTCTATCTCTGCTTTTACCTGGGGGTGAGCGCGTATGTTTTCCAATATATTCATCGATTGCCCAGCATTATCGGCAGCGCAGATATGGACTATATGCTCTCCCTCGTATCGAGTATCTATCACATTCAAATTATAGAATTTATTGTATATTTTGCCCGTATCACCGATTTGCCCGCCGGATTCCGCATAGAATGGGGTTTGCGATAGGACTATTTCAATTTTATCATCGGATAACCGACGAAACAGTCGGATTTCTGCTTCAGTAGATTCTGTCTCGTAGCACAGATTATAACTATCTTCGCCATCGGTGATTTTTATCCAATCCTGTTTTTTCTGGTGTTCTACGGAAAAAGTTCCCGTCGAGCGCGCTCGCTGACGCTGTTGTTCCATCAATCCCTCGAATTCGTCCATATTCACCGTTAATCCTCGTTCACTTGCCATAAGTCGAGTCAAATCCAGTGGGAATCCATATGTATCATATAGCTTGAACGCATCCTCGCCGGATATTTCATTTTCGCCAGCAGAAATCACCCGGTCAGCGATTTCCTCGAATAGCTCTATTCCATAATCCAGTGTCTTCCCGAACCGTTCCTCCTCCGATTTTATTATGTGAGTGATTACTGGTGCTTTTTCCAGCAGTTCAGGATATATCGGACCCATTTTGTCTATCAGCGGAGATACCAATTTCCATACAATCGGTTTATGAATATCGAGTATGCGTGAGAACCGAGCCGCTCTGCGTAATATTCTGCGAAGGACATATCCTCGTCCGGTATTTCCCGGCAATGCGCCATCGGCGATAGCGAATGCCAGCGCACGAATATGGTCTGCCAGCACTCGAAATGCCATACGAATTCGGTCATTCTCATCGTATCGGTGTCCGCTGATTTCTGCGATAGTATCAATCATTGGTGCGAATAAATCGGTGGAATAATCGTCTCTTGTTCCCTGTAAAATTGCCACCAATCGCTCGAAACCCATACCGGTATCCACATTTTTTGCAGGCAATGGGTCCAGCGAACCATCGGGATTGCGGAAATATTGCATAAATACTATATTCCATACTTCCACAAATCTTGGAGAAGAATTAGGTAATGCTGACTGGTCGGGGTCGAATTTTTCGCCCCAATCGTAATGAATTTCAGTGGTGGGACCACAGGGACCGGTTTCTGCCATTTCCCAGAAATTATCCTCATCTCCACAGCGGACTATTTTTCTCTCATCCAACCCTATAATATTTTTCCAGATTTGTGCGGATTCTTTATCATCGTAATGAACTGCCGCCCATAATTTTTCGGGTGGAATTTTATACTGTTCGGTCAACAGTTCCCATGCCCATTGTATAGCTTCTTGTTTGAAATAATCACCGAATGACCAGTTGCCCAGCATCTCGAAAAAAGTGTGATGATATTCATCCTTGCCCACTTCTTCCAAGTCGTTATGTTTACCGGAAACTCGAATACATTTTTGCGTCGATGCCGCACGAGGTGGTTCATAGGGGCAGGCAATTTTGCCCACGAAAATATCCTTAAACTGGTTCATTCCAGCATTAGTGAACAGCAATGTAGGGTCATCCAGTGGCACCACCGGCGAGGATTGCACCACTGTATGTCCCAATTTAGTGAAATATTCCAGAAATATTTTTCTTACCTGTTCTGAATTCATAATTCTATCTTATATTTTCACAATTTGAG
>QNEG01000334.1 GCA_003645115.1 bacterium
GGGGCACAACGGCGGATGATGGAACCACATCGGTAGCGTTACCGTTTATATTCCGCTTCTATGGTGTGGATTACAATAGAATCTACATTAACGTAAACGGAGTTCTTACATTTAGAAATCAATATGACCAGTGGTGGATGCCCGATCTTAACTTCCCAATTCCATTCGATGGTATTCCCAATGCCATACTCGCGCCTCTCTGGGATGACCTTGAATTAACCAATGAGAGCGATGGGATATACTATTGGGCTAATGCTGATACTGTGATTATTCAATATCACAATATTCATCAATCGGGAGGTGGAACGGATTATGATTTCGAAGTTCTTCTGATAAATCCCGAAGTAACCGGCGATTACAATGGCAATGGAGAAGTAATATTCAAGTATGTCGATATCGATGTTCCGGGACTTAGTTCGGCGGTTATCGGTATAGAAAATGCCGATGGAAGCGAAGGATTGGAGTACCTATCCTATGGAATATATGGCACCGCACCGGAAATTATCCTTGGAGCGGCAGACCTCACAGTTGTCCCGAGTGCAGTGAAGTTCACCACTGTACCATCTGTATTTCCACCGGATAGCGAATGGTATAATCTTGTTACACACGACTGGGAAATGGGTCCGCAACAGCCGTTCGATGTTCATGTAAGGGTATGCTATAATGCATCTGCAGATTGGCAGGTGGACTCATTGGAATCGCTGATGGTCTATATCGAAAATGGATATACCGATACATGCTATCTTGCCGGACCCGATTTCTATGTTCTCTATCCCGGCGATTTCATGCCCGATGGAGACCTCTATTGCACAACCGTTTCATATCCATATTACGCCCAGGATTGGAATGTTTGTGATGAGAGAGATATCGAAGATTGGTTCCGTACAGATTTTGCATGGGTGCACTTCGATAACTGGAATTTCAATGAATTTACTTCCGGCAGCAAAGAATTAGTCGATGCTAATGCATTCGTATCTATACTCGAACCACCGCAACTCGATATCACAGATGCAACAATTGCCGGATATCAAGGTACATATACCGGAACATACTGGATAAATAGCTGGAATACACTCGAAATAACCGTTTTCTTCTATAATATGCTATCGACCTGCTCCGATTGGGGACGCGCAACAGCGGATAGACTCGATACTTATCCGATGCCGCTTACTATATTCGACCCATATTGGACGGATGTCGGCACCGGTATCACCGGTCTGGATGCACCGCTTATTCGACCCGATACATTGTTCCCGGGACAGGACTCGCTGGTGTATTATGAAATCGGCTGGGACGGTGTAACCGCAGTATATGAAGGCTATGTCGATTATATGATAGACACACTGTGGTTCCATGATAAGAATTGGCCCACGCAAGATTGGCCCGAACCATGGCTGCAGGTCGATACAAACGCATCTGGTTTCCCAATATACATTTCGCCGGAAATGGATACGGTATCTAAGTTCTTCCTGTTCTCTATTGGTATAGATGTTACCATGCCTGTTGTCGATATTATTCATCCCCCAGCGGATAATTATTCAGCTGGAACCTGGCCGGACAGCGGCAGAATTATAGCGACGGATAATTTCTCTGGTGTAATTGCAAATACCGTTATGTAGGCATTTAAGGACCCGTATGGCCGCTTTTGGAATAACACAACGAATGACTGGCAGGTAACGGAAGTATGGCTCGCAACCGACCTCCTTACCGATACATTCAGAGTTGACCTGCCGGAACACGATACGCTTAGTTTCAACGGTTCATACTGGATGTATGCTCGCTGCGATGACGATGCGGGTAACTCCAGTCTTGTGGATTCCATTAAACTTATATACGATAATACACCGCCGGATTGCGATATAATCTTCCCCGAAAGCCTCGGTGTATATAGCTGTGTTACATGGGATCCTCGCGATATTGAAGTTGTGGCTTGGGATACCGGCAATGGACTCACTTTTGGTGAAGTCGCCGGTGTGAAAGATGTATATGTCGCAATCGAAGATACCTTGCGCGAAGCATGGTGGAATGGTGCCCATGGAATATGGACGGCAACACCGTGGATATATAATGAAGCAGCATATTTCCCGCTCAGCGATTCCTGGATATATGATGCGTTCAGTGCTTTGAGCGCACGCGCATATATTCTGAATCTGTATGCATACGCTGTCGATACATTGAATAATTATATCGAACCGAATGATACTATACAGGTCGCGCTCGATTGCGTGCATCCATACTCATTCCTGGATATCGGCGATGTCAATATCGATTCGATTATCTTCCGTGAGAATTTCGTTTCGGATGATGGCGGCTTCCATGTCAGCTATCCCGATGGCGGTCCGGATACTATGTTCTGGGAATGGTGTGGTGGCACCGGTGTGTGGGCGACCGACTGCAGCGGCGATTATCTCGATGACGCTATTGGATGGCTAATAAGCCCAGAATTCGACCTTACTGGTATGACATTAGATGAAGGTCAATTGCTATTCATGAGAATCAACCATGATTTCGACTTCGAAGCGACATTCGATGGGGGACAGGTTGAAATCCAACTGGATGGCGGTGCATGGTTTGTCGATTCGATTGGAATGCCGATAATGGGTGTTCCATATAGCGCATGTGGAATATTCCCGTCATTAATGGGATTCACCGGTGCGGATGCAGGATTGAGCTGGTTCGATATCACTCCATATATCGGGCGTCGTGTTCGATTTAGATTCACTGCTGCAAGTGATGTGAGTAACGTTGCACCCGGCTGGGAAATCGGCATGTTCGATATCGTTCGCACAAATCCCGCACCGATATATACATCGGCAACACTGCCGACGATGTGGCATGGACATGTTATCGATACACTTACAACAGTCGATGATATACAACTCGCAATCAGACGAATATATGACGGCGATACATACTGGTGGGACCATGAAGCGGGTGCATTTATCCCGACAGAAATATGGTTCAATCCCGATCTGGTAGAGAATTTTGA
>QNEG01000335.1 GCA_003645115.1 bacterium
AAATTACTATGTCCGATGAAGATATAAAAAGAGAATTCTTCGAACATAGAGATAAATTGAACGAAATTGTTATGAAGTATGCTGGATTGGAAATGAAAAAATTTTTCAGTCTGGATAATCGAGTATATCGAGATGGAGCACTTCCCGCAAGATTTAAGGAGTTATTGGGCTTGTGCGCATCCATTGTGTTGAGATGTGAGGATTGTATTAAATACCATACTATTCGCTGTGAGCAAGAAAATGTCAGCGATGCCGAATTCGAGGAAACACTTTCTGTGGCATTGATTGTGGGTGGCTCTATCACTATCCCACATATCAGGAAATGCCTTAAACTATGGGATGAAATGAAAGTAAAAAATGAGCGAATTTAAACGAAATCAAATACTAAAGGAAGTGCGGAATATTTGTGCGGATGAAATTTCAGTAGAACAAAAGCTGACCAAAATTTGCCAACTGTTGGAAGAAAATGTGCCCTATTATGATTGGGTCGGTTTCTATTTTGCAGAAAATGAACGGGAAGAATTAATATTGGGACCATTCGTGGGCGAACCTACCGAACATACAAAGATTCCCTATGGCAAAGGCATTTGTGGGCAAGTCGCTCGAAAACAGGAAACTTTCCTGATAAACGATGTCTCCGCAGAACAAAATTATCTGGCTTGTAGTATAAAAGTAAAATCAGAAATAGTGATTCCGATATTCAAAAATGGAGTATTTGTCGCACAGTTGGATATCGATTCACATACTCCATCTGCATTTTCTGATGAGGATAAGCAATTTCTTCAGGATATTTCCGAATATGTCGGCAATATATTGTGAACAAAAAATCGATGAATTGAGACGATTATACGATTCATTTCATAAACAAATCGAACAAAGGATGGCAGAATTCCGCAAGGTATGGGAAACACAGGATGAGGAAAGGATATTTTCTGAACTTATATTTTGCCTCCTGACTCCACAATCGCGAGCACAACTGTGCTGGTCGGCGGTAGAAAGAATGCGAAATAAAAATATCTTGCTCTGCGATAATTATTCCGATATAATTAAATGTTTGGATAAAGTCAGGTTCAAATATACCAAAGCGCAAAGAATATGTGAGGTAATATCTCGATTTGGGAAAGACAGCAAATGCTCTATTGTGGATATTTTGAATCGATTAAATAATCCAGCGGAAATTCGAGAATGGCTGGTGGAAAATATCAAAGGTTTGGGATACAAAGAAGCCAGCCACTTTTTGAGGAATATCGGATTGGGACAAAATTTCGCTATTCTGGATAGACATATAATGAGGAATCTTATGGATTTAAGTATAATAGAAAAAATTCCTCAGCACATCAGCAAAAGGCGATATATGGAATATGAAAATAAGATGCGAGAATTTGCTACTTTTATTGGAATACCTATTTCGCATCTGGATATGCTATTTTGGGCAAAACAAACTGGAGTTATATTTAAATGAGAAGAAAAAAAATTCCCACCAAGGAACTGAAAAAATATCTTCACGATGCAGATATTCAACCATCCTATCATCGGATGAAAATACTGGAATATCTTATCACACATAGGGACCATCCCACTGTGGATATGATATATAAATATCTGCGTCCTAAAATCCCCACTTTATCCAAGACCACTGTTTATAACTCATTGAACTTATTTGTGGAAAAAAGTATAGCTATAGGATTAAATATCGAGGATAACGAGGTCAGATATGATCTGGCAGTCAAACCGCATATGCATCTGAAATGTATAAAGTGCGGAAAAATATATGATATAGATGTTCAACCGCCATTGTTTGAAAATCAAATTATAGATGGGCATAAAATTATTCAGGGTTGCGTGTATCTTAAGGGAATTTGTCGAGAATGCCTGAAGAATAAACGATAGAATTCGATATGGGTTTAATAAAAGAAATATGGGAATTACTTTTGGCGATGGCGCCCTATCTACTTTTGGGCTTTACTATCGCAGGGATATTGCACATTATTTTCCCAAAAGAGAAAGTATATAAACACCTTGCAGGCAGAAAATTTTCCACCGTGTTAAAAGCATCACTGTTCGGTGTCCCGCTTCCATTGTGTTCTTGTGGAGTTATTCCGGTAGCTGCTCATTTTCGCAAATCCGGCGCCGGAAAAGGCGCTACCCTGGCATTCCTGATTTCTACTCCCACTAGTGGAGTAGATTCCATTCTGGCTACCTATGCTCTGCTGGGAATTATTTTCGCTATATTTCGACCATTCTCCGCAATGATAGCCGGAATATTTATCGGACTATTCACAAACTTGACTTCGACCCAGAAAGTTTCCCCACAATATCAACAGGAAAATTCCTGCAATATATGCAATATCACAGAACCACATTCACATAGTCTAATCGAAAAATTATCCAAAATGATTAAATACGGATACTTCGAACTGGTCGAGGATGTGGGAAAATGGTTGATAATCGGGATAGTGGCAGGTGGAGCAATAACATTTTTTGTCCCGGACAATTTTATCCGATTATATTTAAGCAATCCGTTAATCGCATATCCATCGATGCTTTTGATTTCTATTCCGATGTATGTGTGCGCCACCGGTTCCATTCCAATCGCAGCATCGCTGATTATGAAAGGAATGAGTCCTGGAGCCGGGTTGGTATTTTTAATCGGTGGACCAGCAACCAACACTGCTACTATATCATTCGTGGCAGGAAAACTCGGCAAAAAAACATTGATTATATATTTAATCACCATAATATTGACAGCCGTAGTTTCCGGTATCCTTATGGATATAGTATGGAAATATTGGGGTGGAACTACTCTGTTCGAACCGGCGAAAATGAAAATGCTTCCCCAATGGCTTACTGTCGGTTCCGCTATCGTATTATTATTGTTGATAATAAGAGCAATTTTTATCAATTATATAAGAAAACAAGAGGTCACAGGTATGGGAAAAATATTCTCTGTCCCAGATATGACCTGTCAACATTGTGTTAGCAC
>QNEG01000336.1 GCA_003645115.1 bacterium
AACGATGCCGATGCGAATGTAGGCAACGAGGTTGTTACTGGTCTTTCGTTCGACACTGGCACTGGAGTTCTCTCGCTGACACAAAATGCTGGCACATCGCCGATTACCGAAGACCTGGATGGTAGATATGCTCTCGCCAGCGGGAACATCACTGGCAGCGGCACGGCGACACAGGTCGCTTTCTTCAACGGCGCTAATTCTATCACATCGAGCGCAAATCTTTACTGGAACAACACGAACTCCAGACTCGGCATCGGAACGACGAACCCATCCGCTCCTTTAGAAATAGAAAGAACAGGTGCTGGAATACAAATATGTTTGGTATTAGATAATGATAATGCAGATGGTAACGAGGGTGAACGTATTTCCTTTGCTGCTCAGGATAGTTGGAGAGATCATGCCTGGATAGATGTTCAACGTAATGGCACTCAATCGAGTGCTAATATGTACTTCAAAGTACGAAATTATTGGAATAGAGACCCAGCCACTGCAATGACTATAAAAGGTTATTGGTCAGAAACCGAAAGCGGCGGCGATGTTGGCATCGGGACCACCTCGCCATCATATAAGCTCGATGTATCTGGCACTGGAAGATATACTGGTGCATTGACTATCGGCGCATATACATTACCCACCAGCGATGGTTCATCTGGTCAAGTTCTGACCACAAACGGTTCTGGCAGTGTAAATTGGCAGTCCGTCCCCGGAGATAACTGGGGTTCAGGGACTTGGACGGTCACCGATGGCACCACACCAAGCACAGTATCGCAAGGTCAATCTGTAACATTCACTGGCGGGACGGGGATAAGCACCTCTCAATCGGGACGAACATTGACTATCACCAATACTGCTCCTGACCAAACGGTTACCCTCACTGGTGGGACAGGGATTTCGGTCAGTGGAAGTTATCCTGACTTTACGATAACAAATACTTCGCCTTGGAGCAGTTCTTCCAACGACTACATTCAGAACCAAAGTTCCACCGACCAATCTGCGAGTTTCCGTATAAGTGGCAATGGCTATATCGCTGGCAATGTCGGCATCGGGACGAGTAGCCCAGGAGCAAAGTTGGATGTTGCCGGCAATGTTAGAATTAGTGGATATTATACTTCCACCCATAATGGTGATATTATGCGTGTTCCTAATTCCTCTGATAATACAGGTAACATTATATTTACCCAAACAAATTATAATAACATAGATTTTTCTGCATATCAAGGATATATGGGTTTTTATGAAGTAGGTGGAGATGGATGGGTTTGGAGATTTGGCACTTCAAACGATAAAAGCAAGCTTTGGACAAAATACGATTTGACCCTTGATGCTGGTGGGGGTGATGTTGTTACTATGGGTAAAGTCGGTATCGGGACAACGAGTCCGGTGGATAAACTTGAAATCGCTGGAAACACAAGAATCACATCCGGCGATTTGCTGTTTGATGCGAGTGGCACAGTTAGAACTATAATTGATTGGTATGGTGGTGATGTGAATGGTGTGGGAATTGCAATATGCGGAGGAGCAAGAACCATAATTGGAGGAGGCGAATCCGCATCGACTGCAGCTCCTAATTTATTGGCAACTACCGAACGCCTCGACCTGACTTCTGATTACGATATTATGTTCACCACAAATGTACAAAGTGGTTGGGCATCAAGAGTGGACGCAATGTACATCGCATCTGCTGGCGATGTGGGCATCGGGACTACCAGCCCATCATATAAATTAGATGTTCAGGGCACAGGAAGATTTACTGGTGCGTTGACTATCGGCGCGTATACACTTCCCAATACCGATGGAACCAGTGGATATGTCCTCAAAACAGATGGCGCTGGAAATGTCAGCTGGCAAACCGATGATGGCGGCACCGACAACCAAACACTTTCATATAATCCCGCCACCGATGAAATAACTATTTCCGGCGGGAACACCATCGACATAACCGAGGTCAACACTACTGTGGATGGTTGCTCTGGTTGTTTAGATATCGGGACAGAAGTAGTGGATCCAGGCGGACTTGCTGACGGCGATGACAACACTTGGCAGGCGAACACTCAAGCCCAGAACGGCTATGTCCTCGCTGGCGGAACTAATTACAATATGGTATGGAAAACGGATGGTTCTGGCAATCCTGCTTGGCGCGCCGACGATGACACCGATGCTGATGCCGACCCGAGCAATGAATACAACACTGGAGCGAGTTGGAACGACGGCACAAATACATTCACTATATCCGACGGCGGCGGGGATGTCAGTGCGGTGATTACGGGTTTTATGGATTCCAGCACCGATAATTGGGTGAATGAGTCTGGCGATGTAATGACCGGTGCAATTACTTATTCTGGATTGAGTGGAGCTACTGCGATAAACCTCGGTAATGCTGATATTATCAATGGAAATCAAATCAGGATAGGTGATCCCGGTGAGGGATTCCAACTGGATGGCGGTTCCAGCGGAACTATCGGAATATATATTATAGACGATGCTACCGATAATATTTTACAAATCGGGGGAAATAGCGCTAATCAATTATATTTACGATTGAACAATGCTGGAACCGGAGATTTCGATTTGGATGTAAATGGTGATGCCGATATTTCCGGGAACCTTGTAGTTAGTGGCACTGGCAATTTTAGTGGACAGGTTACCATTCCGATTACACCCACCGCGAATGCACACGCTGCCTCGAAACAATATGTCGATGCGCACACCGATGGCGATGCCGACCCGAGCAATGAATACAACACCGGAATGAGCTGGAATGATGGTTCCAACACGGTCTCTGTCACCGATGGTGGCGGAACACAAAGTGCTGTTATCACTGGGTTTCTGGAAAGTGAAGTAGATGGAACCATCGGCAACGAAGTAGTCACTAGTCTTTCGTTCGACACTGGCACTGGAGTTCTCTCGCTGACACAAAGTGCTGGCACATCGCCGATTACCGAAGACCTCGACGGTCGCTATCTGACCAGTGGCGATAATC
>QNEG01000337.1 GCA_003645115.1 bacterium
AATATATTCAGTATGAATTAGATTGTCCAGCAATTTAATATAATCGATTGGATTTCGGATTTGAATCTCGATTAAGCAGGGACTTTAGACCATTGTTGAAATCTATTGTTCGATTTGTTTTGCGGAGTATTGGCGAGAGGTAAAAGTATGTAGTCGCTACAGATTGAATAGAATGGAAATGTAAAATTTCTGGTCGCTTCAAAATTCTTTCAGCATTTGTGCCGGGAAAATGGGACCATCGGAACAAACTTTCTTATATCCATCGATAGTATGGATTACACAGCCGTTACAGGCGCCGAAACCGCAAGCCATCCGAGATTCCATCGAGAAGAATGCCTGAACATTCCACTGTCGTGAAATTTCAGTTAGTTTTTTCAGCATCGGAGTGGGACCGCAGGCGAAAATCGGTGCTGGCTCCAATTCGGTCAGTAATTCGCATACATTCCCGCAAAAACCGACACTTCCATCATCGGTGGCGATTTTAGTATCCGGTGGAATATACATTTCATTCAGCACGAATTCTGCCGATTTCTCGCCATAGACTATATCACGATTATCGGTTCGAGTTGCCAGGAACAATTATGGAGCTATACCGATACCGCCGGCTACCAGTATTTTCCTTCCAGAAATTTTGGGGAATGGATTACCCAGCGGACCCAATATTTTCAACTTCTGATTTCTGCGCATAGATGATATAATCTGGGTACCCTCGCCCACAACTCTAATTAAGAGTAATATTCTATTTCCATTTACACCCGCCACAGAAAACGGTCTTCGAAGAAATTTCTGTGGAATTCCCATCATAATAAACTGACCTGGAGAAATGTTTTCTGCGATACCCGGACAGTGTAACTCCATAGCGATAGTTCTTTCTCCAGCCAGACGATTGTCCAGGACTGTTGCCTCTATGTCCAATTTATTGCTCATATCTCATATCGATTTTTACCAGTCCATTTGTAGTTCCCACCCAAATATAATTATCATCAGAAAAAATGGAAAGGATTTCATATAATGGCAACTCCATTTTTTGAGAGAGATTAAAGAAATCGAGACCATCCCACATAAGTAAACCTTGTCCAGCGGTGCCGAATATCGGATTTCCTCGCCAAACAGTCACCGCATCGGGATTGATTATCTTTCCATTCTGGAAAAATTCCCATTCGTTATTATGATATCTGGATATACCACCGCCGTAAGTTCCCACGAATACATCATCTTTGGATAATGCTATTGCGGTTACCCAGTCATTTTTTATAGCTTCATCACATCTTCGGAAACATTCTATTCCGGTAGGCGCTATTTTGGTAACACCACCATAAGTAGCAATCCATCCGGTTCCATCATAGGCAGAGATACCATAAATATGGTCTCCGCAGAGTCCATCGCTGATATAATACTGTCTCCAACCGAATTTTTCATTTCTGCACACTCCTCGATTTGTTCCAGCCCACAGGAATTGTCCATCATAATGCAAAGTGGTGATATTATTAGAATTCAAGCCATCTGGTTTTCGGAATATGTAGAAATCGGCGCCGATTCGAACTAATCCGTCATCGGTGGCTATCCATAATGCCGATTTGTCGGTGGCTAAATCATTTATAAATGGTGATATATTCCGGAACGGACTTTGCCAACCATCTGAATTGTATTTGGCTATTCCAGATGAAAATGTTCCCACCCACAATTCATTATGGAACCTGCAGATACCGGTTATTTTATTTTCTGGTAATAAATGCTCATAGAGAGGATTCCCGTTTTCATCGATAATACCACCATCACCGCAAATAATATATTTTCCATCTATGGATATAATATCTCTAACGCCCCCCCATCTGATAGGGACTCGAACAGTCCTGCGAATTTTCCTATCGTAAAATATATCTACTCCCCAGAATCCGCCTACAAAAAGTGTATCGTAGTGAACTTTCAGCATAGTGACCATCGGCTCGGTAGTAGCGATAGTATCGATTATTTCTCCTTTCGATGATATTCGAATACATCCTTTGCGAGTAGCAATCAAAAATTTTGCATCATAATAATCCATATCAAAAATTTTGCATTGTAAATCTGCGACTTGCACGATTTGGTCTCCACTGCTGGGGATATTGAAAATTTTTCCAGCACTATCGAATCCCCAATAATTCCTGTCCATTTTGTTGATTTGCAATAGGTTATGGTCGGATATCTTATATATATTATCACCATTGAATTGGAAAATACCATCGTTTGTAGAGAAAAATATTTCGTCCCATCCGGCAAGCGAATTTATTTGGTTGGCAGAGGAAACATTTTCGTTTTTGATAATGGTCATTTTTCCCGATGATTCCAATACCACTAATCCTCGTGAAGTTGCAATTATTAAATTGTTTCCCCATCGAATTGCATCCCGAATATCCGATGATGGCAGACCGTTCTTTATGGTAACCACAGAATCCATCGTTTGTTCGGTGATAGTGAACATTCCGCCTGCGGTTAGGACAAAAATTTTTCCATTCCATCGAATAAATTTGCGAGCAGGTTTAGGTGCGGTATGAATTTCGACTATCTGGCTATGCGGAACAGCACTGTAAATTATCCATTCGCTATGTTGTGATGACACATCCTGGCGAGTTGGGTTGGACAGTAGAAAAATTATGAGAATTATTATAATTAACAGGAATAGCGGGATAATTATACTTGCGATTATATTTTTTTTAGAACCTGATTTCAAAATCTTTGAATTCGTCGGTGGGTTCGATTTGCTCTATCTCTACTTTTGATACTATACTCATCGGAGGACCTTCTTTCAGTATGTCTATAAAATTTTGGATATTTTTTGGTTCTCCTTGTGCGCATACCTCGACCGAACCATCGCCCAGATTTTTCACATATCCCTTAATGCCCTTTTTCCTTGCTTCTCGCTGAACAAACCAACGGAAACCCACTCCTTGGACTACACCATAAATTTTAGCTCGGTATCGCTTTTCAGAATCCATAATAC
>QNEG01000338.1 GCA_003645115.1 bacterium
AAATTCAGGAGGATTCGATGAAATTGCTGGATGATATTCGAGCTAAAGCAAGGCAAATCGGTGGAACTGTTGTGCTTCCCGAGGGCGACGACCCTCGAATGATACTCGCCGCAGAAATATTGCTAAAAGAAAAAATCTCCAAAGTAATAATAGTCGGCAATCAGGATAATATTATGAATCTTGCCAAACAGGAGAGAGTAGATATCTCCTCGGCGGAAATAACCGACCCTGAAATCGACCCCAGAAAGGATGATTTCGCGATGAATTTTTGGGAACTGCGGAAACACAAAGGACTTACACTATATCAAGCGAAAGAAGCGATGAAAAATCCACTATACTGGGGAGCGATGTTGGTTAGAGCAGGTTTCGCCAATTGCGCAGTAGCTGGTGCAAAAAACACCACTGGCAATGTCCTGCGTTCCGCTATACACTGTCTGGGAACCGCGACAGGTGTATCTGTGGTGTCAAGTTGTTTCCTGATGGTCTTACCAGAATTTATTCACCAGAAAGAAAAAGTATTCGTGTTCGCAGATTGTGCAGTTATCCCTCAGCCTGACCCACAACAACTGGCTTCTATCGCTATAGCATCGGCTAAAACCGCAAAACAAATACTGAACATAGAGCCAAAAATAGCGATGTTATCATTCTCTACCAAAGGAAGTGCGAATCATCAGGATGTGGACAAGGTTAGGAAGGCAGTGGATATAATAAGAGAGCAAGCTCCGGATTTGTCCGTGGATGGCGAATTACAGGTAGATGCTGCCATAATACCCTCGGTTGCTACCAAAAAAGCTCCCGACTCCTCGGTTGCGGGTGAAGCCAATATATTGATTTTCCCCGACCTGGACGCAGGAAATATCGGATATAAACTGGTGCAAAGAATGGCGGGTGCCGAAGCTATCGGTCCAATTATTCAGGGATTAGCAAAACCATTCAACGACCTGTCTCGAGGTTGCTCGGTGGAAGATATAGTCAATGTATCTGCAATCTCGTTGTTAAAAAGTATAGATTAAACCCAATCATTTGGAGGCGAGATGAGATTTATTAAAGTATTATGTGCAATATCCATATTGTTGCTAACCAATAGTTGCGCTGGAGCAAAACCGCCACGAAGAAATTTAGCCAGGAAACAAGCTCCTAAAGAAATAATCGAACTTATGAACGACGGTAAATTCGAGCAGGCACAAGAGAGAATAAATCAGATATTGAATCGTCCTCGCGTAGGTCATATCGATTCTATAAAAGTCCTGCCATTGCTTGCTAACTGCTATTGCGGGATGCGTCAATGGGAAAAAGCAGAAAGAATATATCGCTGGCTTACTGAAAATGACGATAAAAACCGTTTAGAGTGGCGGACATTGACCGAAATAGTATCGGAAAAAGAACGCGATATCCAGAAAGAACATTTGCCAAAAACAGTGAATTCTAAATTGGGCGAAATTATGCCGGTTATTTCCCAGGATGGGAACACACTGTATTTTATCGTGGATGATGGAAGGAATCAGGACATATATTATTCTACTTTAGGAAATGATGGTAACTGGACTGCACGCAATCCGATGGGACCGCCATTGAATACGAACTATTCCGATGGAATACTGTCGGTTATGCCCGATGGAAACACTGTCCTGCTGAATGGAATTTATAATTCCGATGGCACAAAGACAGTGGGATATTCTCTCTCTCACAATCTCGGCGATTCGTGGTCGTTTCCCGAGCCGGTAAAAATCGATAATTTTTACAATAAGAATAAATATACCAGTGCCTGTCTGGCATCCGATGGAAAAACATTACTGTTGGCATTAGAACGCGACGATGGCTATGGTGATTTGGATATTTATATATGTTTTCGCAAACAGGATGGCACATTCAGTGAACCCAAAAATCTTGGACCAACCATAAATACCAAGGGAACCGATGGAACTCCATTTCTGGCTTCCGATGGTGTCTCACTCTATTTTTCCTCCGATGGACATCCCGCACTGGGCAATTCTGATATGTTCGTTGCCCGAAGACTGGATGATAGCTGGACTAATTGGACTATACCAAAAAATTTGGGCAAGGAATTCAATACAGTGGGATGGGACGCTTATTATACTACTACCGCTGAAGGCGATTGGATATATTTCGTATCATCGGGTTCGGGAGCAATCGGCGGAACGGACATATTTCGTGCGCGCCTACCACAAGAAGTTCAACCGAAACCAGTGGTTACAGTTACCGGGACAGTAAGCGATACTAAAGGTAACGCCGTGAAAGCAAATATCCAATATGAAAGGCTTTCCGATGGAAAAAATCTGGGAATCGCTACCAGCAATCCAAAAACCGGCAACTATTCTATTGTGCTTCCAGCAGGAGAAAAATATGGATTCAGCATACACCAGAAAGGCTATCTATTCTATTCCGACCATATCGACCTGACAGAGATAGATACCTCCAGCACAATCCAAAAAGATATAGTAATACAACCGGTGGAAATCGGCTCACAGATTGTCTTGAAAAACATATTTTTCGAATTCGATAAAGCCGAACTATTGCCGGAAAGTATCGGAGAATTAAATAGATTGTTGAATTTAATGAAAGAAAATCCGCAAATCAAAGTAGAAATAGCCGGGCATACCGATTCTGTAGGAACGCAACAATATAACAAACAACTTTCTCTGGAACGAGCTGAATCTGTTAAGGATTGGCTAATCGACCACGGAATAGACGAATGGCGAATAGAGACCAAAGGTTTCGGCGAAAGCGAACCGGTAGCTGATAATTCCAGCGAGGAAGGGCGCGCAAAAAATCGAAGGGTCACTTTTACGGTAACCGAAATAAAAAAATAACCACTAACAAATCGAATATACTCGCAGATAAACATTCCTCGACCATTTTCTCCCAATTAAATAACGCACAACATAATTAATATTTCCATATGTGTATATCTGTGGTTTCTGTTTTTTAAATCTGCTACAATGC
>QNEG01000339.1 GCA_003645115.1 bacterium
ACATTATTCCTAAACACCGAGCATAAAAATGAGCACCAAACAACTGATAATATTCGCTGTATTATTTTTTATTTTGGTTACTGGACTGGTTGGTTGTTTTGCCAGCCGGGAAGAGAAAATGCGGAATAAGGCATTGCCATTTTACAATGAAGCTATTGAATATTTTCTTACCGGAAAACCGGAAATCGCCAGGGAAAAAGTGTTGCTGGCTATCGAACGATATCCTGGTTTCGTGGAGGCACATATACTTTACCAGAGAATTCGCGCAAAAAATCTGGAGACCAAAGATTTGATAAAAGAATATCGGCGATTGATGAAAGAAAATCCTAATGAACCAAAATATGTGTTCCTTTATGCTCGTCTTATAGAAGATATTGAAGAACAAGAAAGGTTTTACCAGAAAGCAATCGACCTTGGTAGTGATTGTCCGTGGGGATATTTTGGATTGGGTTGGATATATTACAAGACTCAACGATACGCCGATGCTGCGGAACATTTCGAACAGGCAATAAAATTAGACCCGGAAAACCCACTATTTCACTTGAATCTGGGAGCAGTATATTATCTTATGCAACACAACCACGATGCAGAAATACATCTTAAACGAGCAGTAGAACTGGCACCACGGATGGTAGAGGGTTGGCTAAATTTGGGGACTGTATATTATCAGCGAGCAGATTTCGATAAGTCGGTCGAGGTTTTGCGAAAATATCTTAATCTTTATCCTGCCGCACCCGATGCTGAAAAAGTCAGGAATATAGTTATGCAATTGAGTGGCGGAAATTTTTAACTTTGTTATGCATAACTGAGTAAATATAATATGCACTGCACACATTAAAAAATTTTTCCGATAATAAAATGTGTTCAAAAATTATCGGAATGTTGTATCATAAGTGAAGTTAAATAACTACAAAGTAATAAATAGATGATGAGAGATATACTGAAAAATTATCTTAAGAATCTTAATGAAGCATATCAACGGGGCGATGCGCGAGAAGAAAGTTATTATGAACATCTTGCCAACTTGATTAAACAATACGCAGAGAATAAAAATATTAATAAAATAGATGTAACTATCCTTCCCAAAAAGACGGAAGCGGGGAATCCTGATTTTCGCGTATGGGATGGCAAGAACCACATCACCGGATACATCGAAGCCAAAGCACCATCGGTAAGCAATCTGGATTACATTGAAACAACCGAACAACTGCAACGATACTTATCGACTTTTCCCAATGTGATATTGACGAATTTTTACGAATTTCGACTATATCGCAATGGCGAAATGATTGCACAGGCGACCATAGGAAGACCATTCATCGCTCAGAAATTGAAAGCCATTCCACCACTCGAAAATATCCAAGAGTTTGAAAATCTTCTCGAAATATTCTTCTCCTTCTCGCTTCCCAAAGTTCAGAATGCACACTCTTTGGCGGTTGAACTCGCCAAAAGAACAAGATTCCTACGCGACGAGGTCATTTCTGTTGAAATCGAGGAGAAGGAAAAAACGGAAGGGCATAAAGCACTTATAGGTTTTTACGATGCTTTCAAGAAATATCTAATCGGGACATTGACCAAAAAGCAGTTCGCCGACCTGTATTCGCAGACCATAACATACGGTTTGTTTGCGGCGAGAATACGAGCACAGGCGGATAATAACGATTTCAGCAGAAAAATCGCATTCGATTATATACCCCATACAATTGGAATACTGCGCGATATTTTCAGGTTCATTTCATTCGAGGAACTGCCGAAATCTCTCGCGGTTATCGTCGATGATATCGCAGAAATTTTGCACTACGCCGATGTCAAAAATATTTTGCACCAATATTACAAATCGGGTAGAGGCAGCGACCCTATTGTCCATTTCTACGAGACTTTTCTCGAAAACTACGACCCCGAAGTTCGCGAAAGACGAGGCGTATATTACACGCCCGAATCTGTCGTGCGATATATTGTTCGTTCCGTTCACGAACTTTTGAAAATACGGTTCGGGCTTCCGGATGGTCTCGCAAGTTATGATGTAAAACTTCTCGACCCCGCAGGCGGAACACTGACATTCCCCGCAGAAGCGATAAGAAAAGCAGCAGAAGAGTATATCAATAAATACGGCGAGGGAGCTTTATCACGATGGATTAAAAATCACATCCTCGAAAATTTCTACGCATTCGAACTTATGATGGCGCCTTATGCCATCGGGCATCTCAAAATCGGTCTAATTCTCGAAGAACTCGGATACAAAATGTCCGAGGACGAGCGGTTCAAATACTACCTGACGAACACGCTCGAAATGGAGGAAATCGGGATGACCAACATCCCGGGTTTGAGTTCGCTCAGCGAGGAAAGTCATCTCGCAAAGGAAGTGAAGGAGAAACAGCCAATCCTCGTGATAATCGGAAATCCGCCGTATTCCGGAATATCCGCGAACATAAACAAATGGACGGAGCATCTTCTCAAAGATGACATCGACGGATGCCAGAGTTATTATAAAGTGGACGATAAGCCGCTCGGCGAAAAAAATCCTAAATGGCTTCAAGATGACTATGTGAAATTTCTCCGCTTCGCCCAGTGGAAAATCCAGAAATCGGGCTTCGGAATCGTCGGTATGATTACGAATCATAGTTATCTGGACAATCCCACATTTCGCGGAATGAGACAGAGTTTGATGAAAACATTCGACGAGATATACATTCTCAATCTTCACGGCAACAGTCTTAAAAAAGAGACTGCCCCCGACGGAAGCAAAGACGAAAATGTATTTGACATAAGGCAAGGCGTGGCTATAATTATTATGGTGAAATTATCACAGTAAGGGGGCATTTTAATGGCAGAAAATAAAACATTAAGAAACAAACCTCTCGCGGAAGCGATATTTGAATTACGCTGGGAACTTCAGGATGCCGATTCTGGGGCTAAAATAGACCCTAATTATAAAATTCTTATCGGAAGTATTTATGAT
>QNEG01000340.1 GCA_003645115.1 bacterium
ACATAATCGCCGACGAGGAGATGGTGGTTTCCATTACTCGAGATGGCTATATAAAACGAACTCCTGTCTCCATTTATCAGGCGCAACATCGTGGTGGACGAGGGAAAACTGCTATGTCCACCAAAGTCGAGGATTTTGTGGAAAAACTATTTGTAGCGAGCACACACGATACTATGCTCTTTTTCACTAGTATGGGGTTCGCTTATGCATTGAAAGTATATGAGATACCCGAGGCGAGTCGGATATCACGGGGAACCGCAATAGTGAACCTATTGCAACTTCGCAAGAAAGATTCTGTGGCATCTACAATTACCACGCGAGAATTCCCCGATGATAAATCGGTGTTTTTTGCCACTAAAAATGGCTATGTGAAACGAACACGGCTTTCCGCATTTTCTAATACCAGAAAAAAAGGAATTATCGCAATTAAACTTCCCGATGATGACCAGCTTATCGATTGCAATCTAATTGCCGGAATGGAAGATATTATGCTGGTTACCAGAAAAGGTATCTCTATCAGGTTTCCATCGAAACAAGTGCGTATTATGGGACGGAACACCAGGGGACTTATCGGAATTAGACTGAAAGAGGATGATTCGGTGATTTCTATGACAGTGATTACTCGCCCCGAGGGTGTTATTTTATTCGCCTCCGAAAATGGATTTGGAAAGCGGACAAAAACCGAGGAGTTCCGTGTTCAAAAACGCTCTGGCAAGGGAATTATCGCTATGAAAACCACAAAGAAAACCGGTAAAGTCATCGGTTCGATGGAGGTCGAGGAGGATGATGAAATTGTCCTAGTTAACTCGGATGGAGTCCTAATTAGAATAAAAGTCAGTGATATATCCATTATCGGTAGAGCTACTCAAGGAGTTAAACTAATTAGACTAAAAGATGAGCAAATTCTGACAGGTATCGCCAAAGTAATTGAAAAAGACGAAAAAAATTGATATAATCGGAGGAATAGTTATGAAAAAAGTGACTATATTCATATTTTCAATAATTGTTCTCGCTATGTTAGTGTGGATGAATTGTGGCGGTTCCAGTTCACCAAAAATGCCTCAACCACCATCCAATTTATGGTTCTCTTATGGCGATGATGACCTTACCGTATTCTTACATTGGCAACAAAGTTCATCGCAGGGAATAGATGGATATAGAATTTATTTTGAAAATGAACGAATAGGTTCTGTTCCACCCGATAGTTTATCCTTTAGCGATGCGCCAGAGTATCTGGGAACTTATTCCGTCACCGCTTATGCTGAAGATAGCGAAAGTCAGCGGACATATATACAACTTCCACAATTACTTACTGGTGAAGAAGTTAATCTCGACACGAGAGGTTTATGCGCATTTCGATTCGATTATGGATATTCCTGGGAACTTAGATACTACCTGGTAGATTATGAGGGATACGATTGGTATTATGGCTCCCCAGAAAATGAATTCCTCGCCGATTCCATCGATTTCTATGTGGATACTGCATTTGTTCTACGCTCGCCATATCGCATAGTGGAAGAAGGACGATGGTCTGATGCATTTCACACTCGATTCATTTTAGTGGAACGAGATGTATCATTGGAAACATTCGATATCACATCGGTTGTCCCATTATTCGATGAGGCTATTTTTTCTGATTCCTGTGCGGTTCAACAGGGAGATATGGTAGGAATAGTCACATTTCGCAACCAGGAACCATCATCGGATTCCGATAAAACATACACTCTAATATATATAACCGCAACCGGCATAACCGATGAACACCCCTGGATTGAATTTTACTATAAGAGTCAAACCGATAAGAATTTCCGATTAGTAAAAGAACCGCCACAATGAAAATAATAGAAAATTTGAAGCCATCACTTTTCCTGGTGCCGACTCCTATCGGCAATCTCGATGACATCACTAAAAGAGCAATCGAAGTCTTGGACAAAGTGGATGTGATATTTTGCGAGGATACCCGAAGAGCAAAAATCTTGCTTGGACATATCGGAATCGAAAAAAAATTGATTCCGCTACATAGCTATAATAAAGAGCGCAAAGCTGATGAAGTAATGAAATTATTGAACGATAATAAGCGAGTGGCTTACATAAGTGATTCTGGGACACCGGGAATTTCTGACCCTGGAGCTATACTGGTTCGCAGGGCGATAGAATGCGGATATTCGGTTAGTGTCCTTCCGGGAGCATCGGCGCTTATACCTGCTGTGGTGATGTCAGGGATTCGTTCCGATAAATTCTTATTCCTCGGATTCCCACCAGCTTCTCTATCCAAAAGGAGAAAATTACTTCGCTCCATCCGAGATATCCAATTTACTCTAATTTTCTATGAATCACCTCACAGACTAACCAAATTCCTCGCAGATTGTGTAAACATATTAGGTGATAGGAATTGCACTATTGTGAAGGAAATCTCCAAGATGCACGAGAAAATAATGACAGGAAAAATTTCAGAATTGCTCGATTATTATGGGCAAGAACGACCCAGAGGCGAATTTGTGGTGATAATCGAAGGTTGAAGAAATCCCAGATATTATCCAACCCCGAAGTTTCATATTCGACATTTATCACTTGAAATTTGAATTATTTTGTTTATTTTATAAGTTATGAATAGGATGAATAGAAAATTACGGAGCGCCCGAAATCTTATACTGTTTACTCAAACAGGGTTGAATCTTGTGATTGCGCTGACTATTTCGGCAATATTGCTGTGGGCGATTACTTTGATGAACGGTTATTTCTGGTTTTCCACAGATATTAGGATGAGTTTGTTTTTGTTCTGGCTGGGAGTGAGTATAATAGCAGTATTATACGCTGTAATTCCCCCTTTAGCTCGACCACCATCGTTGAGAAAAATCGCCATCCAATTTGAAAGAGAATATCCCACATTACAGGAACATCTAATAGCCGCTTATGACCTCGCTAATGAGAACCCAAACTA
>QNEG01000341.1 GCA_003645115.1 bacterium
CTATGACCCCAACCAGTTCCGGGGACAGAACCGGTGCCATAATATCCTACACATCTCATTGTATCATCGACAGGAGTGACACTGGCAGTAATTTCCTCGCCCTCATTGAACCAATGTTCGCCAGCTATGGGGTCGGGGTCATCATATCCACCGGGATTTATTACGGTAAATTTATATTGCACAGACCATAACCATTCCAGTGTAGAATTAGTATTGATAGTGAAAATGACCGAAGTATCGGTTCCTGAACCTACCGAACCGGTGCCGGAATATCCGATACAATGTCTTCGGGTGCCTTCGTCGAGTGAATCGGTGGCATCGGGCATATAAGCATCGATTACAGTGCCATTGGGATAATAATGAATTCCCTCGCTGGGAAAAGGTTCGCCATATTCAGTGGAAACAGTCAGCGCAGAGACCGAACTGGCACCCATCCATATCCAGGTGATACTGGATGGCTCATTCAACACGATAGTAACGGAATCTGTTCCATACTCGGTAGCGGGAACAGAACCAGTGCCAGAATATCCCACACAGAAAAATGTGTCCACCGGATTGGGAGCAATAGTGCAATCGATAGTATCGCCCACTCCGAACCAGTTATCGCCCTCGGGCGGCGTTGGATTACCATAACCGCCATCATCGACAGTCAATCGCAATTGTCTCTGCCATAGCCAATCTATCTGCGAATCCTCCAATATGGTAAATTCTACCGAATTGGAATCACCGGATGGGGGGACAGAGCCTGAGCCAGTCCATCCGATACAGACCCATCTTTCGCCATCGGCACCATACACCACAGAATCCACCTCGCAATGGATTACGGTGCCAGCGAGATAAGTAGTCGTTCCCACCGGCGGACTCGGTGAACCATAATCAGAACTAACCGTAAATTCGACATTGTTGACCTCCCAGTGCCAGGTAATCGCAGATGGAGTATCGATTACAAAAGAGAACCAGTTAGTATCGCCATCAGCGAGCGAACCCTCACCGGTATATCCGGTGCATACGATAGAATCCTCCCAAGGAGAAACAACCGAACCCTCTACAATTGCGCCATCATCATACCAGTGTTCTCCCACTTCTGGAGTGGGGGTATCATAACCCAATGGATTATACACATCGAACCTATACTGTCTCTGCCAGGTCCAATCTATGGTGGAATTTGCATTTATTACGAAATTGGCTGTATCATTCGAGCCTGAAGCTGGAGCAGAACCGGTTCCAGTCCAACCGGTGCAGCTATCACGAATTCCACCAGGATAAGAATCATACCAAGGCGAAGTTACATACGCGGACACAGAAGAACCTATTACCCAATAAGTAGTTCCATTGGGAAATGGGTCTCCAGCATCATCCGGAGAAGATACAGTTAAAGATACCACATCGGATATCATCGCCCATCGCCACTCTATAGTGGTGGGTGAACCCAAGACAAATGTCACCGAATCATAAGGGGCAACCGATGGCAATGAACCGGTGCCATAATATCCGATACAAATATGAGTTGCAGTTGGAGAATTCACATAAGCGGTGATTTCTGTTCCTTCATCATACCACTGTTCGCCCTCGGGAGGGACAGGACTATCGTGTCCTCCCGGATTGATTACCTCGAATGTATATTGAGATTGATAATTCCATATCAATGTGCAAGTGGTGGTAATGGTAAAAGAAACATTGTTGTCGCCCCCCGAACCGATACCATCAGTGCCAGTATATCCCTGACATAGTTGTCGCATATCTGTGCCCAGCATAACAATCGAATCGGTGTATGCATCCACATAATCTCCCGGGTCGAAATAATTTATTCCCGCTGGTGGAGATGGCGAACCGAAAGGACCTACCACATATAACCATATCTGGTCGGTCCACAGCCAAGTAACCCAGGTTGGTTCTATAATAGTGAAAGCAATGGAGTCTGCGGTGCTACTGGCTGGCAATCCGGAGCCGGATGCTAAAAATCCGCTACAATATTTATGTGCGATAGTATCTGGACTGCCCGGGACAGCAATCACAGTGGCGCCAGCATCGAACCAATTCACTCCCACCGGTGGCTCTGGACTTCCATAATCGCTGGAAATTTCCAGTGAATACTGCACCGCATAAACAGCGGTAATTTGATAATAATTATCTACTAGGACATCGGTGGTGGCAGAAGTAGAATCCATAAAAGTTGCGCCCGGCGGGTCACTCTCCCAGTGAGAGAAACCATATCTAATACCGGTAGTGCTATCGAAACCCTCGGTAGCAGAAATGGTCGCCCAGGTTCCCTCCTCATACCAGCCAGCACCGGTAAGTGTGGGAATATGTCCACCAGTGGAACCTGTATATCGCAGATTTATCTTATACCATTTGCTATATTCTGCGGTATAAGTAATATCGGATTCAGGGACAATAATGGTGCGGACAGTATCTGCGGGACCATCCGACCAGCCAGTAAAATGATAGCGCACTGTATCATCGAAAGTCTGCGGAGTGGGAGCCTCGATAGTGTGTTCGCTTCCCGGACCGAGCAATTCAGTATGCGGTGAACTATACAATACTCCATCCAATTTTATATTACCCGCACCGAAATCGGTTCGAATGGTCACAAAATTATCCGATGTATATATCACCGTATATGATGGAATCCATTCGATAACCAAGGTGTCATAATCGTTTATCGCTCTATCACCGAGACAGGTAGATTCGGAGAATGCGAGGATATTTCCGCAGTCTGCCCAATCCTGCCAATCCACTACCAGTGAGTCATCCAGCGATGAATATCCCAGATAAGTTCTTTGAGTAGTCCAGGTGTAATTATCCACATCTGTGCCGGAGAACCAAATATGCGGGAGCCATTGATGATAATAATTCGGGGAAATAGTTCCAGGGAAATTAGCTGTTCCCATAGTATCCGCCGATGTAATCGCCCATCTCTCGTGAGGACTTATATC
>QNEG01000342.1 GCA_003645115.1 bacterium
CTGTCTTGCAGCTATTCTCGACGGAGCAAATCCAAGATGATAAACAACGCTGTCCAAACGACTTTCAAGAAGTTGCAGGAAATTTTCACCGGTATTTCCGGGCATCATAATGGCTTTACTAAAATATCGCTTAAACTGACGCTCCATGATACCATATATTGTGCGCATTTTTTGTTTTTCGCGTAATCTAATTCCATAGTCTTTTTGCTTTCGTCTGGCAGGTTGACCGAATTTACCTCGCTGTCCGGGTAAAGTCGGTCGCCTATTAAAAGCACATTTATCCGTGAAACACCGTTCCCCCTTTAAATATAATTTCTCATTTTCCCGGCGACATAACCGACAAACTGGTCCTGTATAACGACCCATATTTATTCACCTCGTTTGATATGTTTTCATATATAAAGTTATAAATCCCTGTACCTATATATTTAATAATTCAAAATACTAAGGAAATGCACTAAACCCTTCTCTTCTTTTTGCCTTTACAACCTCCGAACGGAGTCGGTGTAATATCCTTTACTCGTGTTACCTGAATTCCTCCGGTTGGTAGAGACCTTATTGCAGCTTCTCGACCGGGACCCGGTCCTTTTATCCATACTTCAACCTTTTTTATTCCCGCATCATGTGCTTCTCGAGCAACTCTGCGCGATGCCAATTGTGCAGCATAGGGAGTGGATTTCTTCGTTCCTTTAAAACCTATTTTACCCCCCGAAGACCAGGTAATTACATTCCCCGTTTCATCCGTAACGGTTATTATGGTGTTATTGAAGGTGGAATGAATATGAACAATACCAAATTCCGCTGCAACCTTCCTCACCTTTTTCTGAATCCTTCGTTGTGCCAATGCGTTATACCTCCATTATTCATTATTCTACATAACCGTTTTGCACCCGCTATTACTATTTAAGAGTTTTCTCCATTTGCAGGCTACAAAAGCAAATCTTCTAGACATATTTCACCAATAGAAACCCAAAGTGAGAAATTATTGCATTTACTATATTTAGGCAAGAAAAAAATGAATATATAAGAAAAAATATATCCCTTAAACCAATGCCAAATAGGCAAATTACAATTCTCAATCGCAAAATCTTCGCTTTTTATTGATAGTTTCTCCTATCTGCAATCGATTTCTTATGCTCTTATATACGAGTGCTAATTTACAAAGCAGCTCTATTATCTGACAAATACAACTTCCTTCATTGCAGACCATCTATCTGTACTGATTCTAACGATATAAATTCCACTTTCGAGCTTAGAATCGGGTTGCCATATAAATTCATCGTTTCGTCCCGGTATTCTATTTATTCTAGATATACACTTACCTTTCAGGTCGAATATTTTCATTTCAGCATTGGATATATTATCGCTATTGAATCCCAGTATTGCGATACGGCAAGATGTATTAAATGGATTTGGGTATGCTGTCAATTTTGGGAAGCGCTTCTTGCTCGCTACTTCGCCCGTGCCTACTGGAATGGCAACAAGTATCAATGAATCCACAATTTCATTGGCATAATTATGCATATATATTGAAAGCTTATGTTCTGCGAATTTATAATGACAATCCAGATGATGGTATAAATTATATCCGAATG
Organism: bacterium; assembly: GCA_003645115.1. Taxonomy (GTDB): domain Bacteria; phylum UBP14; class UBA6098; order B30-G16; family B30-G16; genus B30-G16. The sequence goes on from QNEG01000342.1 coordinate 1,596, forward strand.
CTGTCCAATCGCGCCATAAAACTACAGGACTCGGCGGTGCACCACCTCCACCGGTAACAATATAGTGCACTCCATCTTGAGGAAACACTCTTTCATACATGTGGTCATGTCCTTGTAAAACAAGGTCGACTCCATTCGCCACAAGCAAAGGTTCGAGAACCGCTGCCATCTCTTCCTCTCTACCATGATAGCCACTCGAGTAAAAAGGACGATGAACAAAAGCTATAATAAAATCATACATAGGATTCGCAGATGCGGCAGCCAAATCTGCACTAAGAAAGGCATATTGCTCGCTTGTGGCAGTGTAATCTATTTCCGAATTTATTATTGTGAAGTGTATTTTCCCCCAATCAAAACTCGAATACGCTTCCGTTCCTGCAGGATTATTGCATGGCAATGTTACAGCATCGTAGAAATATGGGGCTTCATCATCATGATTTCCCATCGCATAAAAATAGGGCACCGATTGTGCGATATCGTGCCAATCACAAAGTTCGGAAAAGTAATCATCCCAATCATCGGTATCCTCGCCGTCTTCTATCATATCGCCAGAATGCAGCATAAACATGGGATTGCATGTCATTACATGGTCTATAACAACCCAGTGTGCAACGATACTGGTTCTTGTATCACCATATACACAGAAATCGAAATCGTATTCTTGGTTAGGCATCGGTGCCGTCCAAAACTCATACGGTCCTACGCTGTCCCCATCTGCATACACATAATACTCATACTGTGCATAGGATGAAACCGTCATTTCCAGATAGTGAAGTGATGCCGGCACACTGTCGCAAACAACATCCCACGAACCGGCAGGCAATTGACGATAATGCACTTCCGCAAGACAGCTATTATCAGTGCGCAAATTCACAAACATATTAACAGATGGATTGCGTGCGGAAAGTATAGGACCACGATTTATACCGGCATATATTGCAATGAACAGGATAAGAATAGCAATCAGTATATTTTTCATTTTGCCTCCTTTTTAACAATATAGCAAGTTATAGGAAAATGTCAATAATCGGCATATTATATTTATATTAAATATGAATCGTTATTCGATAATAAGGTGTATTATTGATGAAAAGCCCATTTTGCAGAAGAATTCTATTAATTCAGACGTTCATCGAAGTTATCCGGTTCTTATTTTAAGAATTTTTGCTATTCCAAATACTCACAGTGAATAAAACCGCATATAAAATAAATAATCGATTTATATGAAAACAATACAGGTAAAAAAAAGCGATTCATACTTAATCGGGGAGTTGTTCCTCTTCATTCAAAGCATTTTCATCATCACTATCGTTGTTTTTTAATCAGATTATTTTGTC
>QNEG01000343.1 GCA_003645115.1 bacterium
CGGAAAACGATAACAACCGTAATTATTTCATAAGTTTCTTTCATGCCCCACAAGCTAGCCGCCGCCCGGGTTCCGCATCGCTGGACCTTTGTTATGTCGCCGCGGGCAGACTCGATGGCTTCTGGGAACTTAAACTTCATCCCTGGGATATGTCCGCCGGATCAATAATAGCTCAGAAAGCGGGAGCGAGTGTTACCGATTTCCATGGAAATCCATGGATACTCGAAAGCGATAGAATAGTTGCCGCGAATCCACAAATTCATAAGCAGATAATGACAATACTCAAGGGACATGAAGCATAAGAATAATAGACTCACCGACCGTATTCTTCTTTTTCTTGCGGGAAATATCCTGCCACTTTTAATTCGCATTGTCGGCGCAACATGGAGACTGCGTATCCATAATAAGCATAATTTTCTTCCCGATAGCACGATTTTTTCTATATGGCACGGTCATATCATCGCGCATTCATACGCATTTCGAAATAGCGGGATTAAGATATTAATCAGTCGATCCCGTGATGGAGAAATAATTGCACGCGCAACAAACAAACTCGGTTTCGACACGATTCGCGGTTCATCTTCCCGCGGTGGAGTGAAAGCTCTGCTTGAAATAATCGATGAAGTTAAATCCGGTTCGCGAGTAGCTATCACGCCCGATGGACCTAAAGGACCGGGCTATATTGTTAAGGAAGGAATTGCGATGGCTGCCCGTAAAAGCGAAATGCCTATCGTTCCCGCATTCGTTAGTGCAAAATCCGCCATCAGGTTGAAATCATGGGACTCATTTCTCATACCGCTTCCATTTTCGCGCGTAGATATAACAATCGGAAAACCACTTAAATTTAAATCAAGCGACACACTGGAACATGTTCTTAATGCTATCCAGAGCGCAATGGAAGAATTGAAATGATTTTAGAGCTATTATATTTAATCAAAATATGTTCCACTATTAAGTTCTTTTATGCCAAACCATATTCCACATTCTTAAGCAATATGCTATATACTTTTTTTATCTGGCTATAACAATCGTTCCGTTACACACAACCTCGCCGTTCCTGATAATCATCCATATATATAATCCGGTGGCAAGAGGTTTTCCATCATTATCCTTTCCATCCCAATTTCTGTCATCGAACTGTCTTATATTCTCAACTTTTTCAAGTTTCTCTTCATATACGAGGACATTTCGCAAATTATATATTTTTAATGTAGCTCCTTCACTGAGCATATATGGATAATCGAACACGGCGAATCTGTTTATCGCATCGCCATTCGGTGTAAAAGGATTCGGATGAGCGAGACATGCGACTTCCGGTTCTATCATAAAGCAGTATGTAGTATCATATTCGTTGTCTGCGCAATAATCTACTTCATCGGTCGCAGAAATAACTACACAGACGCTGTCCCCCGGCGGGAATTTTACACCGACATTTTCCGGTACGAAAAGCACCGTTCCACCACGAATTCCGGTGTTTTCCGTCCAAATGAAATTCGTTCCATCATATTCGATTTCATTCACCCATATCCTAACAGATGCCGCATCGACACCCGCCAATTCATCTCCGATTGTTATAGCTATATCCTGTTCTCTATCTCGAACCATTTCTCCCATCGGTTCGTCGAGAGTGGTCCACGGCGCCGTCATATCCATTATGAAACTCCAATCGATAGTTGCATCTATTGGATTTCCTAAAACATCGTTCGCCGCCGCAAGTATGACATTTATCGTATCCTCGTTCGCGAAAGGAATCGTTGGATAAAAATACAATGAGTCATTCGAGAAACCGAGCTGTGTACTATCGACCGTATATGATATTCCTTCTACTTGTAGTATTATACTTGTAGGATCCACGCCATCCGTATCTTGAATAATCATGATTATATGCTCATCGACACAGGAACTAAATGTATTTTCCAGCGGTCTTGCAATATCGGCAGATGGACCGCCCGATGCTATATAGAACATCCACCAGACAGTGCTATCATTTGGCTCGCAATATCCAACAGTCGGCTGGTCATGGGCATATAGGGAACACACAACACAATAGCCGCCATTCCAATAAACACCCGCGCTTTCCGGACTGAAAACCAGCGTAGAATCATTTCCCCACCATAGCGACGAACTATCGAGTGTATATTCATTACCATCTACTATAAATATCACCGAGCTATCGACAATACCGGTTATGCTATCTACTGCTATAATCGATATATCCGGTGTTCGTGTGTTGACACTGTCCAAATTCGATGGCTGATGTCCAAAAGCTTCATACGCGCTCAAATCCATCGCGAACCTCACACATACACTATCTTCGAGTTCGTTTCCAAGCGTATCTTCTGCAACCGTTATACAGACATCCAATGTATCCCCATTTGCGAACGGCGGAGATGGATTCAATATTAGAATACTATCATTTTCAAACCATCTCAATTGTGATGTCCCGCCTTGAATTAACACTTCCGGTATCCCGCCGTTTCTCGATACACTCAATGTGATAGTCGTATCTACGATATTATCTTCCTGCGGGTCGTATAGCATAATTACAACACTTTCTTCGACACATGCAGATACTATATCCGGTTCGGGTCTTGCGAACGATGCAACCGGTCCGCCGGACGCGATAAGAAAACTCCAGCACGAATCCAGTTCATTCGGGCAATCGCAATTTAAATCGAATGCCGATGCACATACTTCGATGATATCCCCTCCATTCCACCAAATCCCCAGAGATTCGGGATAGAAACACATTTGAGAACCGTTCCAGGTAAATCCTAACGAATCTAAATCGTATTCCACTCCATTAACAATAATAGCAATTGTCGCATCATCGATTCCTGACATAGTGTCTTCGATATCGATACATATTTCTGGCGCTCCATCGGCGATTGCTTCACCTGCCGACGGAGTATAACCCACAAC
>QNEG01000344.1 GCA_003645115.1 bacterium
ACCGATTGTTTGGCGCCGGCTTCTGAGTTAAAAAGAGCAGGAATTTCCCGAGCCGGAAAAATGACTTATGAATTAGCCAATGGGGAAAAGGTGGATTATAGTTTCGGTCTTGCAGTGATAGAATTTATGGGCGAATTGACTTCGGGACGAGTGATATTCGGTCCGGATGATGCCGAACCAATACTCGGAGTTACCGCTCTCGAATCCGTTGGAATAATAGTCGATCCTGTAAAAAAGACATTGAAAAGGTTGCCAGCGATACCGCTAAAATAATTGAACCCAAGACTTTATCCAATGCCTTTAGTCCACGCATTCAGCCCACGCCTTTAGATATGGGACGGGATAGAAAAGGATAGGATAGAAAAGGAGAAAAAATGGGACATACTTGGATAGACATCGAGATTTCCAATCTCGAAAAGACAAAGGTCAAGAAAGTTTCTGGTTTAGTGGATACCGGAGCGACACTCACAGCTATCCCCAAAAAGCTGGCTGAGGAACTTGCTATCAAAATCGTCGCCACAGAGCAAGTTCAAACAGGTGCAGGACTCATTTTCATTGAAAAAGGCAACGCTATTGTGGCAATTGGAAACAAGGAATGTCTCCAGACAATTGGGATATCCGATATTATTGAGAAAGTATTGATTGGCTGTGTTACTTTGGAAACGCTTGGTATTAAGGTGAACCCTGTAACGGGAAAACTTGAGGAAACACCGTTAATATTGTATAATATTAATTATAGGCAGTTGATGACGCGTTGGAAGTAGAAATATCTCGATGATGCGAAAGTAAAGTGAGAGCAGAAACCGAGCAAAACACCGACGGAGGAATAATGCAACCCACGACTTTCCCGACCAGTCGGGATGGAACAGTGTAACCCCCTGATGCCTCGCAAAACTCGGCATCTGTCCCCCTTGATAAGGGGGACAGCGAGCGAAGCGAGCAGGGGGTCGAAATAATGCAACCCACGACTTTCCCGACCTGTCGGGATAGGATATGAAAAGGAGAATAATAGAAATCGTAAATAAAGGAGGAAAACTATGAAAATGCACATCATCATTATTGTTGCAATATTGCTCTCCGGGATGCTTTTACTTGCCGAGGATAGTGTCCCTGCGACCAAACAGGAGGCACAAGTAAAGGAGCATAAAAAAGTCTCTGTGGACAAGAAAAAGGCAGTGGATGTGAAAGAAAAGCAAATGAAGACCGAGTCCAATTCGACTGAATCGATGGAGCAAGACACGAAAATCGAAGACAGCGATGTGAATGAGGAAGTTCCCAACGATGCGGAGAGAAAGGATTGTGAAAAAAAGATTGAGCAAGAGAGAAAAGTTGAAAGGGTTCAGGTGAAGAAGCCACTTAAGGCTGTTCGGAAAATGGAAATCAAGCGATTGATGGAAAAGACTCCGGTAAATAACTCCGAAGATGCGGAAAAGGAAGAATAGCTAAATAAATCGATAAGCGGTGACAAATTTTCCAATCTTATCATCGTTATGGCAGTCTGTTAAAATCCGGAATATCGTGTCAGCAATCCCGACCATTCGGGACAAGTTCCAGAGTCAAAATATTTGGGAATATATTCATTCCTCGAACCAATTCTCTATCATAGAAATCGATTCTTTTGCGGTCAGATCGTAATGGACTGGAGTAATGGAAACATATCCCTGACGAATCGCCATAATATCGGAATCCTCTCCCCTATCCACCTCCACCATAGTTCCGCTCATCCAATAGTATGTTCTTCCTTGCGGGTCTATTCTTCGCTCGAAGAAATCGTCGAAATAAGTGGTCGCCTGCCGAGTAATTCGAATTCCCTTGATTTTGTCCATTGGGATATGCGGGACATTTACATTTAGCAGGACACCGCCTGGCAATCCATATTTCAATACTTTCTCTGCGATTTTCTCCACTATTATGGCAGCATCGGCAAAATTGGCATCCTCACGATGAGTGTCCAGTGAAACCGCAATGGATGGGATAAGTAGCATAGTTCCCTCGGTAGCGGCGGATACAGTTCCGGAGTATATCAGCGATGCGCCCACATTTGCGCCTTGGTTTATCCCCGATATCAACAAATCTGGCGGTCTTTCCAATATGACTCTGATTGCCAATTTTACACAATCCGCAGGTGTTCCACTTACTGCGTAACCGAAAAAATTGCCATCTTGTTTCACTTCGTATATACGGAGTGGGTCGGCGAGTGTGATTGCGTGCCCAACAGAACTTTGCTCCCTATCGGGCGATACTATTACTATCTCGTATTTTTCGCCGAGTCTATTGGCGAGTGCATTCAATCCAGGGGCATATATTCCATCGTCATTTACTAACAATATGGACATCCCTATTCTCCTTTTTCACTCCAGGATGAGCTATTATTACATCTTTATTATATTTCACTTCATTAAAATAGCATACCTTTTAGAAAAAATCAAGAGTGGTATCAAATAATTTTGCAATCGATTTATGAATTGGTGAAAATTACTCGATAAATATTTCCACGCGCTCGTTTTCCTCATCCACTTCAACTAATTTTAGTGGACCGTTGTCGGTCAGTTCATTGAGTAATTCATCGAGTTGTTCGGGAGTCAGTGAATCTATCTGTGCTGATATGCCTTTTTCCTCCAGTGTTGCCTGCACCGATGGTGGAATTTTATCTGAAAATTTCACTCCCAGTTTCATAAGCACTTTCATCAGGCTGATGGGAATATTCACTCTCACTTTTGGATTTTGCATATCACCCTCGAACACACGAATCTTTAACCACCTTGCCTTTGAGGATGAACTCTGCATTTCCATTCCAGAACTTGTTGGCAATGCAGAAAACAATTTCTCCGCCTGCTCGGCAGTAATCTTACCATCCTCCAGCATTTTCAGTATTCGTCGCTCTTCATCACGCATAACAATACCTC